>JACQWN010000376.1:0-705 GCA_016209245.1 Bacteroidia bacterium | reverse complement strand
TACCTATTGGTATTCCCTCAGGGAAAATTGTCGAATATCCGCTTGTCACAACCGTATCCCCTTTTTCAGGTTTTACATGATAAGGAATATCTTTTAATTTCGCCTCCCTGTAATTATTCCCTTCCCAGTTCACAGCACCGAAATACCCTGAGCTTTTTAATTTTCCGCTTATTAATAATCTGGTATTTAATAATGAAATCACTGATGCAAAATTTGCAGAAACATCTTTCACGATGCCAACCACTCCTGCGGGTGAAACTACTGCCATCTCTGTTTTTATTCCATGTTTTGCACCTTTGTCAATCAGAATATAATTATGCAGCTTATTTACGGAATTTTTTATTACTTGTGCAGATATGTAAACATATTGTTGTGAATATACGGAATCATGAATTTCAAGAAAAGTAACGGTATTCGATTTGTAAGAGCTTTTCAGCAGATTTTTGAGCCGTGCATTTTCAATCGAAAGGTCCAGATTCGCTTTTTTTAAATATAAATAATCGGTAATATAGCTTACCCATAAATTTATTCGTCCTGAAATAAAATTAGCAGAGCTTAGAAATGTTTCTTTCTGACGGACATTATATTTTACTACCAGAAATAGACAAAAGAGTTCAATAAATATAAATATGATAGTAAAATTGTACTTAAATATAAGCTTAAAGAGGTTATTCATAATAACCGGGGCTGCTATCTCATCAAAAA
>JACQWN010000375.1 GCA_016209245.1 Bacteroidia bacterium | reverse complement strand
GGTATATTATTAACGAGAAGATTATCGCTATATTCAGCGAATAAGTCTTTAGTAATTCTCACAGAATGAGTGAGTCCGTTATTTTCGCCATATACCATTTCCTGCGGGATATTAGCATGCAGCTCCTTTGCCCACATATAGTTAACGAGCTGAGCAACATTATCTTTTATATCAGTTTGAAAAACCAGCTTTGCGCTATCGGTATTGTAAAGGTCATCAAGCGAAACACCGGCATTTTTCAATTGAAAAATCTGGTATCCCTGGAATGTATAGTATTTGTCGCAATCGGTTATGTTTCCATCTTCATCAAGTGGACAAACAATATTACCCTTCATTTTATATTTTTCGAGATAATTATTTGAGACGGGATTATTCCAAATCTGGAGAATAATTTCTTTGTCGAGTTCGATGGCGGTCAATTCCGGTGCGTCGGGTCCGTCAATTTCTCTGAAGCAGTTTTCAAACATGAGTTGCGCTTTATCATCGGCGCGCTTTAATTCCTGTACCGAGTTATAAGCTGTTCCGAATGGTGTTCTTGCCCAAACGGCGCCAATAGTTACACGATTTACAGAGCCCGGTTCCATTGTGAATGGTCCTGACGACTGAACAAAACGCCGATCACCCGGAACATTGCCTTCTGTTTCTTCCGACCAATCGGCTTGAGGTACACCTCCTGTTCCCCAGCCACAAGGATCGGTATTTGGCGACCCTGGAAACATAAAATCGGCATCGGGTCCACCGGTACCTCCGTATTGTATATGGGTACCGTCATTCCAATAGCCGAGCAAGTAATAGTAATATTGGGCAGCAGTTAATGGATTTCCCATAGGTCCGGTAGAGTTGTTAAAATAAATAAACCTTCTCATGCCCCACCGTTCATTATCAGGTATCCCATCGCCAAAAAACAAACCGTTAATATTTCCATTCATAATATTGGAGTCGCATAGCAACTGCCCCGTTTCACTATCATAGCTTGAAGGATTGTCTATTCCATCAGGATCCTGGAAAGGTCCTTCAAATAAGTCAATTCCGATTGCTGGTGGATGACTTCCATAAGTATTAATATTTCCATCGCCATCCATTTCATCGCCATTATATAAATATCCCAGCCCACGGCCGACATCACAGCCGATATAATCGTCATAAGGATAGCCCAAGTCTGCATCTGTCCATATTCCAAAAAAAGTACTATCCAAAGTATAAGTACCTCTGTTAATGATTTCGTATTCATAAAATGTCATATTATCGAGTTCGTCGTTTGTAGAATATGCATAAGCCTGGGCTCTAATCTCCAGGCCGATGGCATTACCCCCGGTTTCTGTGTGAATATTTCCATTGTCGTTAAATACCCACCAAAGCGTTTGGTCGCCGCGTAAATGCGGAACCCAGGAACCAAGTGGATCATTACAGGGCAACTGATTATCAAAGTCATAATAAGGATAATCTCCATCATCAGAATTGTATGCACCGTCATTATTTGCATCGAAGAACGGGGCAAGGTAATAGTCGTAGTTTTGAGAAATGTCGCCGTGCGCAGGCCATTCTTTGATAATATCGGGTACTGTATAATCGGGGTACAACTGATTCTGAACGACAGGAGACGCGTTATACCAATCGCGGAAGGTTTCGACCTCTTGGCTTGTTATCGTAAATATCCTGTCGTAACCGGCGCAGGTTTCGGCCGTTGTTGTTGCCATTTCGGCCCCGGATGTTTTCAGAGGACCTGTCCAATAATCAACACCGCCTGACCGGAACATTTGTGCACTGAGCCTGAGCTGACCGAACTGATCAATACCACCGAGCCAGATTGCACCTGCAAATAGTGCAGTTTTTCCGGAGTTTATCGGGACTTCATATTTTGGCATATTCATTAAATCCCACCACATATCTCCTCCGGCATGAATCAAGGCACGTACATTATTTACATTAAGCTCGGCAGAAGCCGAAGATGGAATGCAACCTGCGGTCAAATCTTTCAGATTGTCCGGCTTTTCGTTACCCGGCTGAGCAAGTGCTGAAACCGTATAATACGTGATTATACAAATGATAAAAAATAGTGTTTTCATAATAGGAATTATTTAGCCTGTATTATTCACAAAGATATAAAAATTATCTTTTCAAATTCTTTTTAATCAAAAGCTCCATAGTTTCTTCGAACTCATCCTTTCTTTGACGGGCAATAGGTAAATTTGTTTTATCATCCATTATCGCATAACCGCCGTCATGACGAATAAATTTTGAGACATGCTCAAGATTTATCAAGTGCGACCGGTGAATGCGGAAAAAATGAGATTCACTGAGCATTTCTTCATACTCGTTTAGACTTTTATTAGAAACGACTATTTTCCTTCCAGTAACTAAAAATATTGATGCATAGCTGCGGTCTGCCTCAAAACGAATAATATCCCTGATGTTAAGATATTCAATTCCATCGGTGAGAGGAACTGCAAGCTTTTTCGGGAAATCAGTTTTTAAATTATCCAATAATGCCTCATAGTTCTTCGGCTTTCCTTCTCTTTGCTTTCTCTCAAGTATAACCCTTTGGATTGTACTGACAAATTCTTCTATATCAATTGGCTTAAGAATATAATCGAAGGCGCTGAATTTTATAGCTTTAACGGCATAATGATTATAAGCCGTGATAAAAATTACATCAAAACAGCAATGCTTTCCAATATGTCAAAACCAGACCCATGCGGCATCTCGATATCGAGTAATACCAAATCGGGTTTTTTCGATACAATTTCTTTAATCCCGTTTATACCTGAATCGGCAGTTCCGATTATTTCAAGAACAGGACAATATTGAGCAATAATCAGCTCAAGCGATTTTATGGCTTTGGGTTCGTCGTCAATGATAATTGTTTTTAACATAATTTGATATTTTAAAAAAGTATTATTATTTAATAGTTCGGTGAATTTTTATAAATAATTGTTAATCAGAACTCTCCAAGAGTTGAATGTTCTATTAATTTTCATTCGGAATAAGATGCTCTTCAGAATGTTATATTTTATTAACATGCAACTCTTGGAGAGTTTACCGAAGTATTGATTATAAACATCCATTATAATTCATTAAAGGTATATCCAAAGTAACTCTGGTTCCGGTGGCTTCGCCTGTATCAGCTCTTAAATCTTCATACTTAATATTCAAATCGCTGCCGTATAATGAATTAATCAAATTTATCCTTGTTTCTGTTATTTTACTACCTAAAGATTGATGTGCAGCAGGTTGATGCTTCTTTAATTCATCAGCTTTTTTACGCCCGATGCCGTTATCTTCAACTCTGCATTTTATTATTTTATCATTCAGTTGAAGCTCTATTTCTATATAGCCCTTTTCTCCTTTCGGCATTATTCCGTGACGGATGGCGTTCTCCACATAAGGTTGTATCAACATAGAAGGAATTTTATGTTCCAGAATATCACTGTTTTTATCAAAAATTATTTTGTAATCGAATTTTCCTTCAAAGCGGAGCGCTTCAAGCTCAAGATATAATGTCAAAGAATCAATTTCATCTTTTACAGGGATATAATCCTTTTGCGAATTATCAAGAGTGATTATCATCAATTTGGCAAACATTGTCAAATATTTATTTGATGAAAGATTATCATTCTGTAAAATGAAATATTGTATGGAATTAAGAGTATTAAATATAAAATGTGGATTCATTTGCTGGCTTAGTGCTTTCTGCATATATTCGTTCAGCTTTTGCTGCAACCGGCTTCTCTTTTTTATTTCCCTGTTTTTCTGCTCAATATAAATGAATAAAAATAAAATTATAACAATAATAAAAACTAAAATAAAAATATAAATGATGCTTCTTTGCGTAGTCAGTTCCGCCTCTTTACCCGCAAGTTCCGCTTCCTTCAGTTTTTTTTCGCGCAGAAGAGCATAAACTTCCATTTCTTTCTTTTCAATCGCATATCTCGATTCCATTTGTGATATGATTGTCGCCTTCTCTATATTATACAAACTGTCTTTAAGGCCGGAATATAATTTATAATAAGTAATCGCTTCATGGTAATTTCCGGCATTATAATATATATCTGAAATATCCGAATAATTTGTCATAATGGTTTTTTTTAGATTTATTTGTTTTGAAATCTGAAGGCTTTTGAAAAAATATTCCATTGCAACCTGATGATTTTCCATTTTAGAATATGTTCTCCCAATATTATTTAACGTGAGGGCGATTCCCTCCTTGTTGCCGGCTGCTTCTTTTATTTTTAAAGAAAAAAGATAATATTCAATTGCCTTTTGATAATCGCCTGTTTCTTTAGAGATTTCCCCCATATTATTTAAGCTGATAGCTTCTAATTTTTTATTGGCAATGGTCTGTGATATTTTAAGCGATTTCTCATAATAAATTATAGCCGTATCATATTCTTTATGATTTTTATAAATAAAGCCGATAGCATTCAAGCATGTGGCAATACCATATTGGTTTCCAAACTCCTCGAACATTGAAAGCGATTTTTTATAATATTCTACCGCCTTATCATAAATTTCCCACTCACTATATAAATTCCCTATATTATTCATAGTTACTGCTATATTTTGCCTGTTTTCAGTTTTTTCCAGTATTGCAAGGCATTTTTTGTAATAATCAAGCGCTTTCTCATATTTGCCAATATTAAGATAAACAATTCCCAGACTGTTCAGCGAACCTGCCATCCCTGTTTTATCGTCCTTGGTATCTGAAATTTTCAGCGATTTTTTGTAATATTCTATAGCTTCATTATAGTTTCCCCAAACGGCGTAAACATTTCCAATATTATTTAAAGTGACGGCAAGACCCTTCTTATCAGGAAGTTTCTCTTTCATTACCGCCGATTTTTTATAAAAATCAATTGCTTGAACGTACTGTCCCTGAATTTCATAAACACTTCCAATATTATTATAGCACCGCGCTATTTCCTCTTCGTTTCCGCTTTTTGTATGTATTTCAAGCGACTTCTTATAACTTTCAAGCGCTTTTGCGTAATTACTGCAACTGTAATATATTTTCCCTGCAATAGTATAAGCTCCGGCAAGCTCTTGTTCGATTTTAAGCTCTTCTGCAATTGAAATGGCTTGCTCAATATATTCCTCCGCTTTTTTCGGAGAAATAGTTATATAATGTTCGGCCAGCTCATTTAGAATATGTGGCCTGTCTTCTTTGGAAGCATTATTCAAAATCCGCTTGAGACTATCAATAGCGGTTTGACCGTATATGTATGGTGTCAGCAGATTTGATAACGCCAGTAAAAAAATTATTTGTTTCAGCATATAAAATTTTAATAAATTGCTCCTAAAAATAGTTGTTTTTTTAATCAAATCATATAAAAATTTCCGAACAGTTGAAAAAAAGCAGTGAAATGTATTTACAAATTTCCAAATCAAATAAAATGAACAGGATTTTGTCTTATTTGTTGCTACATTTGTAACATTATTTTTTCACCAGATAAGAGTAACCTGATTAATTCATAAACTTTGTGATTTCTTTGTGCCTTTGTGACTTGGTGGCAAGATTAATTTTCGCCACAAAGACACGAAGACACTAAGTTTCACAAAGTTATTAATTTCCATGAATTATTCAGCGTAAATAAAACTTAGTACTTTGTGTCCTTTGCGCTTTCTTTGTGTCCTTTGCGGTTAAAATATTGATTGCTAAATATATTCAAATGCCCGATATAGATAAACGCATAAATTTATATCGAGGAGGAAAACATGCTTGTTTTTACTTCCGATTTAGATACGAAGCACATAAACGATGCTCTCAAACAAAATTATGTTGCCGGGTCAGTTGTACTTGAAACAAATATTATCGGTAAAATTCAGGGAATACAATTCAATGGTATTATTTCACGGCCGGCAGGTGAACTTTTGCGTAAGGCGGAAAAGAAATATTTGCAAAGTTTCCCTGTAGCCAGATTAATGGATACAACTCTTTGGACAGTTGAGCTGAATTTTATAAAAATGACAGATAACAGGTTCGGATTTGGGAAAAAACTGATATGGAGAAAAGCGTAAAGTTATACTATTTAGAGAGTTGTTTGCTTTGCAAACAACTCTCTAAAATATTGATCTTATTGTTAATGCTGTTTTATAAAATAAGTTACTGCCAGGATGCTTTTATTTCCCAAACATATTTATCGGGCCAGTATTATAATCCTGCATTCACCGGCGCTTGTGGCAGCGCCAGCATTTCAACTTCAACCAGGATGGAATTTATCGGAATGCACGATTTATACCAAACTTCGCTGATTACAGGTGATTATTATATAAAAACGATTAAGAGCGGAGTTGGCATGTATTATCTTTATGATAAAAATATGGATGGCAAGCTAAAAACAAATGGTGCTTATCTTTCTTATGCTTTTCATTATGAATTTGGAGATGATTTCAGCCTGCAGCCCGGTGTTCAGGTCGGATATCTTCAAAAAAAGCTCCACTCATATCAGCCAGCCAAAAATGACATTGTTCCTTTATATGGCTCTCAAAACCCGTATGGAATGATTCGAAGCCCTTTAAATACTACTATTAGTCACCTTGATGTAGCTTTTGGTGCTTTATTATATGACAAAAGCTTCTTTTCAGGACTCGCTTTTCATCATTTGAATATTCCAAAAGAAAAATATATTGGTAATGAAAAGCACCGTCTTCCTTTAAGGATTGTCTACCATATAGGATACAATATACAAACAGGTAAATTAAGTTTATTCACCCCATCTATTGTTTTTATTATGCACGACCGGTTTATGTCGCTTCATCTGTCCGGCGCCTTTAACTACAACGGTATTATCATGTCTCTGGGTTGGTATAAAAATTTTTATGTTAATGGCTTTGCACTCCAGACCAAATTCGGAGCTCGCTATGAAAACCTTATTATCGGTTATAGCTTTGAAATGTATATTTCCGATTATGAAAAAAAGTTGCTGACAATTCATGAACTGGCTGTGCAATTAATTCTTTGGTATAATCAGCCCAAAGAAATTAATACATTGTATATTGCTGCATATTAATCTCATACAGAAAAAATATGAAAATATTCTCAAGCTGATAAAATTCATAACCGGCAGCCAAGACTAATGCCCCGGACAGTAACAAATGTTCACTGTTTTATCAGCTTCTTAACTATTACCTTTGCTTCATTACTAATTTTTAAAATATAAACACCCGGCGACAGCATATTAATATCTACTAGTGTTTTTACCGGATAAAGCGGCTGTTTTATTAATTGTCTGCTGTTGATATCATAGATGGTAAAGGTTGTGGTACCTGATAATGGAAAATCATTTGGTAATTCTATATAAATTTTGTCGCAGGAAGGATTTGGAAAAATATTGAAAGGTTTTTCGTTAAAGAGAGGCTGAACAAAGGTTGGGGTATCGGATAATTTTGCAAGAAAAATATCCGAACAAAGTTGCCCCGACATTACATCACATATAGCGTATATAATAAGTAATGTATCGTTTCCAAATATAATTGAATCATCATTATAAGTACCTGTAATATAAATATTACCATTTACGTCTGTTATGATATTTTGTCCTTGATTTCCGATATTTCCATCAGCACTTTTTGCCCAAAGCGCTTTTCCTGAAGAATCATATTTAACTACAAAACACTTAAAGGAATATAAATTTGTATTTGTTAAAGTTATACTGTCAAAGGTAATTTGGGGATTCTTGAAACCTCCTGTAATATATGCATTACCTATTGCATCTATTGAAATACTTCTGCCCATGTCATTACCATTTCCAGCAGCGCTTTTAGCCCATAGTGCATTTCCTGAAGAGTTATATTTTGCTAAGAAAAAATCATCACTAGTATTTATATTGATCAAAGTATCGTTGCCAAAGATCATATCGGGTGACGAAAAAGATCCTGTAATATATACATTCCCAACATCGTCAGAAGCAATATCATTGCTAAAATCAATACTAGAACCGCCAGCACTTTTTGCCCAAAGCACATTTCCTGAGGAATTATATTTGGCTATAAAGATGTCAGAACCACCCGAATTTGTTAAATTGATACTGTCAAAGCTAATGGATAAACTCTGAAAATATCCTGTAATATAAACATTATTATATGTATCTATAAAGAAATTTGTTACCTCAGTATCCGTATTTCCACCGCTACCAGTTATGCTTTTTACCCATAAAGGATTACCTGAGGAGTCATATTTTGCAATAAAAATAATATTTGTCTGGCTTGGACTGGTTAAAACAACGCTTCCAATGGTAAGTGTTTTAGGATCCCCGCCACCGAAATTTCCTATTATATATAAATTACCGGCATTATCAGAATTTAATTTTAGAGAATTGATAATACTATTAGCAATACCCGCACTTTTTAACCAAATAAGATTCCCATCTGTATCATAGTTAGAAATATAAATACCTTGACCAATTAAAGTATCATTATTGAAAATCAGTGTATCTT
>JACQWN010000374.1:8434-11080 GCA_016209245.1 Bacteroidia bacterium | reverse complement strand
AGGTTCAATAGACCTACGACACAAAACATAATTGCCGGTAAAGTAAACATATTTCTAAAACAAAAAATATGACAATATTTCAAAGAACAAACATACGAGACACTAAGGTACAAAAAATCATAAAGTTTGTGAATTTATCAGGTTAAATATATCATAAAATTAAAAAATCATGAAAAAGATATTATTCTTATTTGTATTCATAATTGGTGGTTTCACCATTTTTGCCCAGGATGTCATCGTTCTGAAAGACGGAACCGAGATAAAAGCCAAAATTGTTGTTAAAACTGCCGATTTTATCAAATACAGGGATTTTGATAACCAGCAGGGAGATGTAAAAATAATTGAGAAATCGAAAGTCGAAAAAATTATCTATAAAAAAGGCGATGTTGAGATGATTGCACAACCACCAAAACAAGATTCATCCGAGGAAATAGAAAAAGCAAATATTCCTGTATCCGATTCGCTGCGAAAAGTTTCTCATTTGGTCACTGTTAGTCTGAATAAGTTAGTAATGAGAATGTTTGGATTCAGCTATGAATTGATTACGAAAAATGATAAGTTCGGAATTAGAATTCCTTTTGCATTTAAGCCGAAAAGCAAGTACTATGATGCCGGAATAGATTTTCGATACTACTTAAAGAGGGGTAAATATTCAAAATATACCTTGGGTCCTCATTCTTTAGGACTTGCAAGGTTTAGCTATTTTTTAGGACCATTTGTCTCATGTATTTCGGAAAAGGAAAGCATAAGTCTGTTTCCATCACTTGAAAACGGATTTACATTTGAATTTAATAAGGGCTTTACATTATCTGCTTTATTAAGCCTTGGCGCAAGCGGTTATTTATCGGAAAAAGGCGTGAAATCTGATTATTTTAATACTATGGATTTTAATTTTTACTGGGATATATCAGTCGGCTGGAGGTTTAGCAAAAAATAATGATAAATAGTCATCCTCTTTTGCTTTCATGAACCGTTTTTTAGAGGGGTTATTATCATCATAACCAATTAAATGCAGTAAGCCATGAATTATCACTCTATATAATTCATCAGCGAAAGAAACAGAATAAATTTTGGCGTTCTCAGTTACCCTTTCTATGCTGATAAATAAATCTCCGCAGATGCTCTTATTTTCAGTATAATTAAAAGTCAGTATATCGGTAAAATAATTATGAGAGAGATATTTTCGATTTAAATCAAGAAGGTATTTATCGGAACAAAAAATAAGATTGATACTACCATAAATCGTCTTTTCTTTATCAAAAACAATTTTTATAAAATGCTTAATTGATTTTCTATTGATTTTTAAGGGTTTAATATCTTCAAAATGAATAAAAACAGGCACAATCTTGGTTTTTCTAGGAAAGATGAAACTTTAATTCGACCTCTGCACCGTTACTATAAAAGTTAATTTCATCGGAAAGATGCTTCATAAGGAATATTCCTCTTCCATGCGGTTTTTCTAAATTTTCAACTGAAGTTGGATCGGGTATGGTATCATAACAAAAGCCTGGGCCTTCATCGCGTATTTTAAAAGCTAATGTATTATTATCAATAGAATATGAAAGATAAACGATTTTTTCAGGGTCAAGCTTATTGCCATGAAGAATAGCATTGTTAACGGCTTCGACAATTGCTACCATAATGTTGCCGTAAATTTCCGCGCCAAGCTTATATTCAGTAGAAATTTCATCAATAAGATTCTCGGCAACATATACGTTTTCTATTTTTGCGGGAAATTCCACTTCTGTCTTCATTTTAGTCTTGATTTAGTTTAATTAAATAGTCGTTATATTTAGTTTTATAAAATTTCTGCAATTTAATATTTGAAATATTTAAAAGTTCGTTAATATGTGTCTCTATACCTTTATACTCAAAAATTTCTTTTGGGTTACTAAATTTTTCATTTTTTCCTGATTTTGACTCTCTTTTTTTGTCAATTTCCCTCTGAAATTCTGAATTTTCAGCTTCCAGAAGCCGTGTAATAATAGTTTCCTGCCGTTTTAACAGATTGGGTGTTATATTTTTATTGACAAGCTCGTTTTTATTTTGTTCTGCAAGTTTATTAATTTCATTTAAAATTTTTGCTGTTTCAGGACTAAAATTTCCATTATTCATTAATTTACTGAGTGTTTGCTGAAATATCTCCTGTTGTGCAAGCATTTCTGCCAACCGTTTATTAAGCGCTTTCTCATCAAATTTATTGTTTTTCCCATCTTTATTGCCTTTCATCTGATTAATTAACGATTCTAATTGCGATTTAAGCGATTGTTGCTGCATCCGGAGCTGCCCCATACCCATTTTCCCTCCGGGCTTCTGACATTGCTGGTTGCCCTGCATTTGTTGAGCCATTTGCTGTTGCATTGCCTGAAGAACCTCCGAAAGCAATAAAGCGAGATTATTAGCCGATGTCATTATAAATTGCTGATTATTAGCAGCATAAGATATTTTCCGGTCTTCAAGGTTGGTGAATGTATTTGAAAGATTTCTTTCAATATCGAAAGTTTCTTTATTAATTGCGGAATTTAATTGTGGAGTCCGCTTTCCTAATGCTTTTAAAGAATCTTTAATTACAGTAAAATTTTCGGCAAGCTTGTTCTGATCAATAATGGCTTGGGCATATTTAGGATCTTTGGGCGTCATTCCTTT
>JACQWN010000374.1:0-8367 GCA_016209245.1 Bacteroidia bacterium | reverse complement strand
ATTTGCCTTAAATCTTCAATATTTTCAGCAGTTTGTCCTGAAAAATTCTGTTGCATCATATTTTGCATGTTTTGAGCTAATTGCTGCAAATTTTGAGAATTTTGCTTTTGGTTTTGTGATGCCTTTTTAGAATTATTCTGCTGAAGATTTTGAGAACCCTGCTGAAATTCATTTTTTATATTCTCAATTTCTTGCCCGAAGTCATCCAATTTGAAAGGAGCTTCAAGTTCATTATTTTTTTTCTGTATTTCTTTATAACCATCACTTATATCATCGAACTTCCCGCTTTGTTCATTTTGTTTTTCAAGAAGATTTTTTAATTCTTCTCCATCAAGCTTCCGGTTATCAGATTGTTCAGAAAGCTCCTGCTGGTCTTTGGCCAATTCTTCAAGCTGGTCAATTGCCGAATTTATTTTCTGCTCGACTTCCATTTGCTTTAATAATTCAAGGTCTCTGTTTAATTGCTCTTCAATGTCCTTATACGAAATATCAAGGTCTTTTGTTATCTCATTAAGTTTTTTATTATCAAAATCGTTAAGCAGGTTATTAAATTCTTCAATTAATTTTTTGAGCTCATCATTCATAATATTTTCAAGCAAATTTTGTATTTCTTCCTGTTTTTTCAAAATTTCGAGCTCTTCTTCCGAAAATGTATTCATAAATTCATTCTTCTGGGCATTTTCTTTTGCTAATTGTTCCATTAATTGCTCAAGCGTATTCTGTTTTTCTGAAATTTGCTGCATCATTTGAGTACGCTCCCACGAAGTGGACTTATCGTTGATAAGGTCTTCACGCATTTTATTTATGTCTTCTCTAAGCTCTTTAGCAAGCCTATAACTTCGTTCAACAGACGATTGAATATCGGCATTCGCTTCGGAATTATACTTTTCAAGTTCTTCTTCTGTAGGAATTTTAAATTCGTAAACGCCCGTACGTGCCGATTTGCTTCCATTTACAGCATCATTATCCCATACTTCAAAGAAATATTCAATATCATTATTAATAAAAGAAATGACAGAAAAATCGAACGAATAATAAAATTCCTGGGCTGTTAAATTCTGGCTGATTTTTAAGGGGAGCTTATGTAATGAATCAGGTGTACTGGTGGTGTTATAACAAAAATATAAATTCTTGAATCCATAATCATCATTAATAATGCCCTGAAAATAGTAAATTGAATATTGAAGTGAATCATGTATAGTATTTACTTTAATGCTGGGATGAAGGTCGGGAATTACATTTAAAGAATATTGCAAAATATCTTTCCTGCTGAAATATTTATTAGCCAAAGAAATTTTGTAATTATTACTCTGATATGCCGTATTTTCCAAATAAAAACCGGAAGAATCGTGAATAGCGGGGAAAACCAATGTATCACCGAAAGTAAAATACATGTTGCTAATATCCTTGGTATTAAAGCGCCATTTAATTACAGACCCGTAAGGTATTGTCAAATCGCCGATGTTATTCAAAATTCTGTCTTTTTCACCTGTATATTCAGGCACATTGATTTCAACAAAAAAATCAACAATAACCGGAGCTGGAAGAACTTCTAACCTGAATTTAGCGGAATAATATTCTTCGGCATTAAAAAAGAAAGCGACAGAATTGTTAATATTTTTAAAATCGTATGAAAATTTCGATTTGGAATCTTTTTTCATAAGAAAATTATTTCCTCCATATGAAATCAGAACATTTTCCGGAGCATATTTTCCTTTTGTCTGTAAAAGAACTTTGAAATCGCTGCCTTTTTCAGCCGAAAGAGAGTCATTCAGCAAGATAAAATCAAACGGGGCAGCTGGAGCAAAAAAAGTTCTGTGATGAATCATTCTTGCTGTTCCTTCATTTAATATGGAAGGCCATATCAAATAAACTGCAATAATAATTGCAGACAATAGGACAATATAAGGGAAATACCTGATATTTTCCTTCAGATTAATCGCTTTTACAAAGGGGACAATACGTAATAGCTCAATACGCTGGTCAATGCTGGCAAAAATAAGTTCCCGCGATTTTGTATTTGTGCCTGCAAGATCGGCTAATTCAATTGTATTATAAAGCTTATCCTGAATATCGGAAAAATATGTCGAAATAATTTTTGATGCCTGTTTATGTGAAATTATCTTACCTATCTTATTATATTTTAAAAAGGGAATACATATCATTTTTAAAAATACTGCAAGAAAAACAGCAATAACCGTATAAAAAACAAAAGTTCTGGTTATGATAGAAAAATGACCGAAATATTCAGAAACAGTAATGAATAAATAAAAAAAGCCATAAAGAGAAAAAGAAATCAATAATCCCCTGATTATTTGATTTTTATAATACTTGCGAATGAACTTATCAAGCTTTTTTAATAATATGTAATAGTCATTATTCATTGCGATAACCAAATTGCAGGGTCAAGTTTAGTATTTTCTTTCCATATTTCGATGTGAAGTGTTGCAATATCATCGGAGCTTCTTGCAAATAATTTACCGATTGTTTGCTTTGTTTTAACTTTTTGTCCTTTTTTTACATAAACTTCATCAAGATTTTGGTAAACTGATAAATAATTTCCATGTCTTAAAATAATCACATGGTTCACACTGGGAATATCGAGTATTTGACGTACTTCGCCGTCAAAAATCGCTCTGACAATAGAAGATTTGTCGGTGCTAATATCTATACCATTGTTTCTTTTTTTAATTCCCGGAATGATGGGATGGTCGTGCTCGCCAAAAAAATCGGTGATTTCACCGTGTTCAGTAGGCCATGGCAGTTTTCCCTGATTCGCTTCAAAATTATTGGAAATTATTTGTTCTTCGGGTGTTAAAGCGAATTTATCTGCTTTTGCATCCTTTTTTGCAAGCTCGGCTGCTTTCTTGGCTTCTTCTTCAATAATCTTATGAATGGCGTTTTCTATTTCTTCTGCAACTTTCCGCTGCCGTGCTATCTGCTTTTTAAGCTCATTTTCCTTGCTTTTTAAATCTTCCAGAAGTTTCGATTGTTCCGTCTTTTCAAGCTCAAGTATTATTGATTCCTCCTGTTGGCTATTAATCAAATTTTGTCTGTCCTGCTTTTTACAGTTTAATTCTTCTACTTTCTTTTCAAGATTATTTCGCGTTTTTAAAACAAGATTGGCTTGTTTTTTCCTGTATTGTGAATAATATTGAAAATATTTTAATCTCTTATATGCCTGGTTAAAATCATCGGAAGAAAGAATAAACATCAGCCGGTCGTTTGATTTATAATTTTTATAAGCGTAATATATCATCTTGGCATAATCTTGTTTTAACTTTTTAAAATCTTTCTCTAATGATTCTATAACTTTCAGATTTTCTGTTATATTTCTGTTAATCAGTGAAATTTCTTTTGAAATACTGTTTATTAACTCTTTTCTCAAACTGATTTTTTTATTTAAAAGCATGAGCTTATTATATGAATTCTTTGAATCGGACTTTGTTTCACGTAATAATTTATTAGTATATTCAATAGATTCATATTGCTTCTTTTTTTTTGCCTCAAGCTCTTTTCTGGTTTGGGCTGCCGGATTATAGCTATTAAAAAGAAATGTAAATAAAACTATTGAAAAAACGGCATTTTTCATTTGTTAATTAATTTATCATCTCTATTCTGCTCTCAAAAATTTGAATATTCTACCTTTTGAAATTTCTTCGGAATTTTAAATGTAAATTTCAATTCTTCATTCATAGTAATATTTGAAAATTCAAGGTCAAGCTTTTTTTCCTCCTGAAGATTGACTGCTGAAAGTATTAATTTTTCAGGAAACACTTTGTCAACGACATTAACAAAATCAAAATAATCAATATTCAATATCCTGTTCGATTCATATTCCCTGATGTAAACTTTTGAAAGCTTAAATATTTCGGATGTAATACATAAAGTTTGTGTTATAAAGTCCTCTGTCCTGCCTTTCTTTATATGCCGTTTTATTTTTCTCTTTTTATGACTGTTCAATACATAATAAATCGAATCGGTTTTTACATTAAAGCTTTGCTTGGGATCTTCAATATCCTCGAAATCGGGATAAGTAAATAATTCATCGGAAAGTATTGCCTGTAACATTTTATAATTTATGTCAATATCAAAAGAGCCGGAAATAAAATCATAATTTCCAAGATAATATTCATCGCTGATACGGTTAAGATATTTAACGCTATCGTTTGTCAGCACAAACCGGAATGCTTCAATTCCTAAAGCAGGGCAAATTGATACCCAAATAATGGAATCTCTTTTGATTTTAATTAATCCGCTAAATGATAAAGAACTGCTGCTGTCGGTATATTCAGCCGAAAATTTTAATTGCAGCGTATTATATCCAAGATAATTTTTTGTAATATTAAAATATAGTTTCTTAAAAAACATTGGTTTGGCTTTATTTTGACTGATGATTTTTGTGGTTCTACAGGAATATATTGATAATGATATAATTATTAATAGAAAAAAAAGGAATTTGTTGTTAAACTTTAAAAAATATGTAGAATAATTAAACATCATATATTTCTCAACGAGAATCGTTCAATTTCAATCAATTTCAATCAATTTCTATTATTCAATCAAAACTTTTTTATCAATCTTTAGCTCCAAAAATTCCGAACCTTTTCCCAGCTCTTTAGCAAATTTCCATTGTTCAAGGGCTTTATCTTTTTCACCCGCCTTAAACAGAATATCGCCATAATGCTCAACGAGCACGGCATTTTGTGCGCCTCCGTGCTTTAGCGCCTTTTCTATTATTTCTCTTGCCGGCTCAATTTCGTTCAATTTATATAAAACCCATGCATGTGTATCGAGAAAGGTTGAATTATCGGGTTCCAGTTCAACACAGCGATGGCTCATAGCTTTCGCTTTTGCAAGACTATCGCTGCGTAAAGATAAATAGTAACTATAATTATTTAAAATTATTTTATTATCCGGCTCGTATGATAATATTAGCTCGAATATAGAATCGGATTTATGATAGTTTTTATTTCTGTCATAAGCTTCTCCAAGATTTGTATAAAATTGTGTTTTTAATTCCCGGTTATTAATAACCAGTTCAACTCCTTGTTTTAAAGATTCAACGGCATCAGAATATCTTTTAAGCTTTATTGCCGAAATTCCATTATACAGATAAAATGAAGGATTGTTTGGAAAATAAGCAAGGGCTTCTTTACTTTCTTCAAATACATCTTTAAAGTTATTTTGTTCGATTTCGAGCAAGATTAACTGTTCCCAAACCTGATACAGCGATTTTTCATATTTTACAGCCTGACGAAGCTGATCTCTCGCTTCCGGGAATCTTTTATCTTGGATGAGGAAATCGGCATATATAGTATATGATTTGGGATTATCAGGGTAAGTTTGTAGTAGTATCTGAATAAGTTCATAAGCTTGTCCCTTGGTTTTGCTGTCATTACTACTGAAATTATCAATTATTGTCCTTATTTTAAAATCAATATCCACCTCAAGATTAGAATAGGCAAGCTTCAGCTCTTCATAAGATTTGTCAGTGTCATTAAGCTTATAATAATAATTGGCCAGCGCAATATGAACTTTGCCATTACCAGGGTCTATCTGTAGCAACTGCTTATAAATCTCAAGGGCTTTATCATATTGCCCAAAAGATGTATATGAATCGGCAAGCATTCCGTAATAGCGAGGTTCATTGGGAAAGGCGGAAATCAGATTTTGAAGCTCATTGATTGCTTTATCGTAGCAGGCGTCCATAGTATAGATGCGTTCTTTTTCGAGTGAAACCGATTCGCTGATACCTGTCTGGGATTCAATTTTATTAAGAATTTTAAGCGACTCATTGTTTTTATTTAGCCGTGAAAGTAAAAGAGCATATTGAAGAGCTATATCATAGCTGGCGGGATATTTTTTGATAATATTTTTATATACATCTGCCGAAGCGGAAAGCGAACCATTTTCTTCATATAATTTTGCTAGCTGAAGATAATAATAAATATTAAAATCGCCTTCTGATTTATCTAATTTAACCGCCTGTTTTGCATATGTCAGAGCTGTAACATAATCTCTCTGGAGATAATAAATGTTTGCAAGCTCATAATGTGTAGCCGCATTTTTAGGAATTATTTCCCTGCATTTAGAAAAATTGCCGATAGCCATATCATAATTTCCAAGCATTTTCTGCTTGCTGCCTTCAAAATAATTATATTTAAATTCAAGATAATGTTTTTCATCAATATCTAATTTGGAATAAATTTCATCCTGCTCCGTTTCTTGCCCAAAACAAATAAAACTATAAATGAAAAAATTTAATAAATTAAAGAGAAAAATAATTATATATTTATTTATAAAAATCATTTCAAAATCGATGTATAATCCCCAATGCTCATTTCATTAGCTTCACCTTTTAATTCGACAAAATTTCCAAGGATTGAATTGTGAATATTCAAATATTCTAGTATTGAATTGCTTTGAATTATACTGTTTTTGAGCAGTGAAAATTTTATACGGGTATCATTGCCAATTGAAACGTATGGCCCAATGATTGAATTTTCAATAATTGTATTATCACCAATAAAACATGGTTCAATAATAACAGAATTAATTATTGTCGCATGCTTTGAAATTAATTGAGCATTTTTTTGATATTCAAGGAGACGCTGATTTGCATAGATTGTAGAATTTTTATTACCGCAATCAAGCCATTCGGTGATAATAACAGGAGAAAATTTCATTTTTTTTCTGACCATGTTTTCCAATGCATCGGTTAGTTGATATTCTCCGTTTACTTTAATATCGTTGTAAATCAAACGTTGAAGCTCTTTTTTTAATATATTGCCGTCTTTGAAAAAATATATTCCGATTATAGCCAGGTCGGACACAAATTTTTGCGGTTTTTCGATGAAGCTGGTAATTAATTTATTTCTGCCGATTTTTACAACACCAAATGAACTGGGATTAGTAACTTTTTGTACTAATATGCTGGCATCTGTTGTCAAATTCAATTTAGAATCATATTGAAATAATGTATCGGAGAAAGCAATCACAACTCTGCCGTTTAAAGATTCTTCAGCGCATAAAACAGCATGAGCCGTTCCCAGAGGTTCTTTCTGATAATATATTTTACAACCGGCATTCAAATTATGGGCGATATGATAAAGATGTGTTTCAATATCTACGCCAAAATCGCCAATGACGAATATAATTTCAGTTATTTTTTCATAAATAATGTTATAAATTTCTTCTAATAATAGTTGAACTATTGGTTTTCCCGCAACCGGGAGCAATGGTTTCGGAATAGTCAAAGTATGCGGGCGCATCCGCTTACCTATACCCGCCATTGGTACTATAATTTTCATATTACTATTTTAAATTGTTTTTTTGTCAAAATTAGCAAGAAAATGGTAAATTGAAAATAAAAATCCAATTAGCAATTTAACAATTTAGCAATTTAGCAATTCTTATATTCCTGTATGACCAAACCCGCCGGTTCCTCTTTCCGATTCTTTAAGGTTTTCCGCTTGTTCCCATTCAACTTTTACATAACTTGAAATAACCATTTGGCAAACACGGTCTCCGTTGTTGACTATAAAATCTTGGTTTGAGAGATTTATTAAAATAACACAAATTTCACCTCTGTAATCCGAATCTATTGTTCCGGGAGTATTTAATACCGTTATTCCTTTTTTGACGGCTAGTCCGCTCCTTGGCCTGATTTGCGCTTCATATCCTTCAGGCAATGCAATATATAGGCCGGTGGAAATTAATGCCCGTTCCAATGGCTTAATAATAACCGGCGATGAAAGATTCGCCTTTAAATCCATTCCCGATGAAAATGCAGTACTGTATTCAGGAAGCGAATTATGAGATGTATTTGTAATTTTTACCTTCATATTTATTTTATAAATTTGAACTTATCCTGTAAAAATTTTCCGACAAAAGGAACCGGTTTAGTTTTCCCAGACAGAGCTCTAATAAGCCCAACAGACCAAAGAAACAAAAGTATTATGAAAAGCAAGGGAATCAGGAAATTGAAATGTTTACCAAGAAACGGAATATAAGTGAATAAAGTTTGCAGCAGAAAGAGCAAGACCCATAATATATGCACACCAAGTGACTGGCGGAGATGACAAGCGCTTGTTCCTGTACGCCGCATAAAATGAAAAATAAGGGCGACAGGCCATGCGAAAATTGTAATATAGCCAAAAACTGCTGCGAAACGGTTTTCACTTTTCATTTTTTCAAAAGTGTGATAAAATAATTAACATATTTCAGACCTCTCCAGGAGAGGTCAAAGATACGTTTAATTTTGGACATTTTTACGTGATATGTCAGAAATATTATCATGGCGCTTATCCAACTTCTACAACAATGAATTTGCCTGTGGGTGTTTGCGTTGCCATACCTGTCAAT
>JACQWN010000101.1 GCA_016209245.1 Bacteroidia bacterium | reverse complement strand
TTTTCCGATTCGCTTATTAACGGGTAAACAATATAAGTCTGCCTGCCTTTGCGAATCTGCTCCTTTAAAAAACCAAACATTAAAAGACGTTTTGAATCAAAAAAATGTATAGTTTTTATCGGCTTTCTGCCCGGAGGCAGTTCATCAATTACCGAGACATCAAGGTCGCCGTATAAAGTCATTGCCAGTGTTCGCGGAATCGGTGTCGCTGTCATTACAAGCACATGCGGAGGGTTTTCATTTTTCACCTGAAGCTTTGCACGTTGTGCAACACCAAAACGATGCTGCTCGTCAATAATCACAAGCCCCAGGTTTCTGAACTGAACATTTTCTTCTATCAGAGCATGTGTGCCTATTAGGATATTATTCTTACCCGTCAGCAGATCATCATGGATAATCGTTCTTTGTTTCTTTGTAGTTGAGCCGGTCAATAAATGTACATTGATTTCAATACCTTCAAGAAAGCGGGTAATGGTCTGATAATGCTGTTGAGCCAGAATTTCAGTAGGAGCCATTATACATGACTGAAACCCATTATCGGCAGCCATAAGCATTGTCATTAATGCGACAAGCGTTTTTCCACTGCCTACATCCCCCTGAAGCAGTCTGTTCATCTGCCTGCCCGATTTTACATCAATCCTGATTTCTTTCGTAACCCTTTTTTGCGCTTCCGTCAATTCAAATGAAAGATTTTTTTTATAAAATGTATTAAAAAAATCTCCTATCTTTTCAAAGACAAAACCTTTATATCTGGCATTTCTAAGATTTTTCTGCAACAGCAAATTTAGCTGAATAAAAAACAGCTCTTCGAATTTCAGGCGATACCGGGCTTTCTTTAATGATTCGGCATTGGCAGGAAAATGTATTTGAAACAAAGCTTCATGTAAAGGCAGCAAGGAATATTTTTCGACAAAAAAATCAGGCAGGGTTTCAGGTATTTCAGAAAGAACCTTAAAAAGATTCTGCAGAAAATTTTGTATTGTTTTTGAGGTTATAAAGCTTGCTTTTAGTTTCTCGGTAGTATTGTATAAGCCCTGAAACGGGGAGCTGATTTTGGCTTCGTACTTACTTAGCTCTTCTATTTCAGGATGAGCGACATTAATCCGTTTATTGTAAATAACAGGTTTCCCAAAGATTATATATTTGACCCCGGTTTTCACCCCTTTTCTAATCCATTTGACCCCCTTGAACCAAATCAAATCCAGAACACCTGTCCCATCAGTAAATTTTGCAATCAGGCGCGGATTAGCCGGCTGCCCCTCTGCGATAAATTCAGTAATTATACCTGCACTCTGAATATAAGGCAAATCGGCATGTATTTCAGAAATCTTGTGAAATACCGTTTTGTCAACATACCGGTAAGGAAAGTAGTAAAGAAGGTCTTCAATAATCCGTATCCCTATCTCGTTAGCCAATAATTCCGTGTTACAGGCATTTTAAATAATATTTTTTTTAACTTTGTTGACTTGTCAAATATAAAAAAAAAAATTATTTTTTATGCACTCTCTGCATAAAAAATCGGCTAAATATTATTTTGAAGTGCTACGAAAATATTTATTAATTTTGAAATAAAAACTCTTTATCACGAAATTATAAGCTATTCAAATACATCTTTGCAATATTTGCATGCGATAGAATCACTTAAACCTTTAAAACCAAATCCATTCCATTTATATGCAGCAATTCTTTTATTCATCTTCGTTTTATCAAGCATAATATATGAATCGCCCCTATGTAGTGCACAAAGAATTCTGTCGTCATACAGTGAAATTTCTGCATCTAATAGGGGCCATGCTAAAGCAGAGCCTCTCCATTTTGCATAAATTCCTTTATTATCAACATTGTAAACATAAATCCGAATATTAATCTCTTTGTCAATATTTGAATAATACTTTTCTAATGCGAATAAATAAGCGTCTTTACCATCAAGGTTGTTTGAACTTAATGAAATAAGGGGCATTGGGTGTGAATTCCATATCATTTCACCACTATTAAAAGCCTGTAAAACAGTTTTATTTTCTCTGTCATCAATGAGTGATAAAGGTTTTAAAGTAATATTGTTGACAGTCAATAATTCCCTTTTATATTTTATAGGTTTGAATTTATAATCGAGGCATTCGTGAAGCTCTGGGAAAAAAGAATTTTTTTTGGTACGGGTTTTATGCCCTGCACATTGAAATTTGCCCTTTTTAATAATTATTTCAGCTATTAAACCTTCCTTTGTCTTTGGGTATTTCTGATCAAACAAATGATTACCAAGAGAGAAAAAAACCGGTTTACCCTCAATTACCTCAGGATTTTGAATAACATGCGGATGACTACCAATAATTATATCTGCCCCATGAGAAACCAGCCATTTTGCGGCATCTCTTTGTTCATTGCTTGGCCATTCAAGTAATTCACTTCCCCAATGAATTGAAACGATTACAATATTTGATAAACTTTTCGCTAAACGTAATTTTTGGCTCACTTCAACCGATGGAATTTGACTCTTTGTGCTATCCCTATTTAAAATAGTATTGACAGCTATAAATGAAAAAACAACATTCTTTACTGTAATAAAATGGGGTGAATTTTCAAAACATATTGGTTTGATATTGTTATTTAGAAGAGATGAAATGGTGTTGTTTTTCCCATCCAAACCCAAGTCAAATATATGATTATTTTCTATTGTTATCGCATTAAATCCTGCTTTATAAAGCATTGAAATATCACAACTATCTATCGCAAATACGGGTGATTCTGCTGATGGATTTATTTGGTCATGAAAATTACCAACAGCACCCTCTAAATTACCAAATACTAAATCAGCAGAATGCAATGTCTGTTTCAAGTCCTCCCATGGAAAAATATTTCGAGATTTGTATTCTTCTTTAACATTACGGGAAAGAAGTATATCTCCAACGAATAATACACGTATTTCAGATTTCTCGTTATTACATGAAACTAAGAATATATAAGTTAATATAATTAATAACCAGTATCTGCCATTCCTAAAGCAGTATGATTGGTTACATATGTTTTTATCCATGGAAGAAATTCCTGCTTGTTCACTTTTTCTCTCCATTCTGTGTCATTTAATATTTGATTCGATTCAAATTCGTAATAAGAATAAATAGGCCCTTTTACAATCTGATATCTGCCATAAAAAGGAACTATATAATTCCATTCCATTGAATTACCAACTGCAGCCATTAAGAAAGGTGAAATATACCCATCGCCTGCAACATCGGCTATTTTAGGCATCGGATCTGGATTAGACAAGGCATATTCTTTATTCGATAAGCTATTAAAAATCAAAAAGAGATGTTCAGCAATACCTGCAACATATAGAATTTTTTCGTTTTCTTCATTTGTTAAAGATTCACCTT
>JACQWN010000100.1 GCA_016209245.1 Bacteroidia bacterium | reverse complement strand
TAATATCAGATATTTATGGATATTTGCTTCGCGATATTAGTTGATATTTTTTTGCAAATTCATTTTCTTTCAGTATAATATGTAAAAATATCAGATATTAGTTGATATTTTTTCATAAAATCGTTTTCTTTCAGTATAATTGTGCATTGTTTATAATTTTTTATTATATTTTTGGAATTAATCCATAATTATTTTTAATTTAGGCGTTTGAATAAAGTTGTTTTTTGTCTGGTTAATTCACAAAATATTTCTTTGTGTTCTTTGTGAATTATTTTGTGGCCTTTGTAGTTATTTTTTACCACAAAGAACCAAAAGATGGCGCAAAGTACAAAAAGTTCATGTTAAATTTTAAAATTATGAAAATGACTGGTAAATTAATACCTTTAATACTTACAACGCTATTTTCGTTCCTTTTTGTCTCAAATGCTATCTGTGGTTCAGATGGCGAAACTGATGATGAAAAGATGATTACCAGCGCTGCCAAAGGTGAGTATGACAAAGTTGTTCAATTCGTCGAAAAAAAAGGTGTAAGTGTAAATGCCAAAAACAAAGCCCGTTGGACAGCTCTTGCTTATGCTTCAAAAGATAATCATGTTGATACTGTTAATTATCTCATTACTAAAGGCGCCGATGTAAACAAAAAAATCAATACCGGTGAAACGGCTCTTCAGGTTGCACTGAAACGAGGAAATGAAGATATAGCCGATATTCTGCTCGAAAACGGCGCCGATGTAAATATGAAAGACATAGTTGGCATGACCTCACTTGCATGGGCAGCCAAAGATGGTAACATGAGCATGGTAAAATATTTAGTTGAGCATAAAGCCGATATCAATGCTCAAAATCCTTCAGGAAGAACTCCTTATGAGATTACTATCTCTGAAGATGTAAAAACTTATTTACGTTCAAAAGGTGGAAAAACAGGGCAGGAATTAATGTATGGCAAATAAATTTTTATGTCTTTATTAATGAAATCGCATAAAGCCGGTATATTAATTTTGTTCTGCCTTTCATGTCTGATTAAGCTCTCTTTTGCTCAAACACTTGACCCTTTAGGCAGATATGATGATGAATATATTATTTCATTCGACAATGCACTGGCATTTATATCTGAAAATAATTATAATGATGCTTTAAAACTATTTATTGAATTAGAAAAAAAAGCACCGGATAATTCCAATATTCAGTTTCATATTGGTTTATGTTACCTGAATTCATCAGTGAATAAACATCTGGCCATTCCATATCTCGAAAAAGCATCATCAAATATCTCTCTTGAATATTATGGAGATGATTGGGGGGAGATTGCAGCGCCTGTTTTTACATATTATTTTCTTGCCAAAGCATATCATTTCAATTATCAGTTTGATAAAGCCATTGAATATTTTAATAAATTCAAATATTATCTGACAATTAAGGATAAAGAGCTTATTGATGATGCCAATCATCTGATAGCAATGTGTTATAATGCAAAAAAATTTACAGCCGATCCTGTAACACTCCAATCAACAAACCTGGGTAAAGAAATTAATAGTGAATATCCTGAATATGCACCTGTTGTTTCATCCGATGGTCGTACATTAATATTCACATCCCGAAGAAAAGGCTCTACCGGCGGAAAAATAGATAAAGATGGATTTCCCTTTGAAGATATATATTTTTCAAATTATGATGAGAAAAAAAATAAATGGTCAAAACCCGCCCCCATAGGTTCTAATATCAATACAACAAGTCATGAAGCATCGGTCAGCATTTCTTATGATGGTACTATTTTAATTATTTACAGAGCTGATAATGAATCAGGGAATATTTATCAGTGCAAAAAAGATGGAAATAAATGGTCGGTTGCTGAAGATATTGGCAGCGATATTAATACAAGGGCATGGGAAACTCATGCCTGTTTTAGCCCTGATGGAGAAACGCTTTATTTTGTCAGTGACCGGAAAGGTGGCTTCGGCGGAAAAGATATTTACTTGTGCAGAAAAAACAATAATGGTGAATGGTCAAAGCCAGAAAATATCGGCCCTCAGATAAATACACAATATGATGAAGAATCCCCTTTTATGCTTGAAGACGGAAAAACGCTTTATTTTTCTTCGCAGGGTCATGAAAGCATGGGCGGTTATGATATCTTTTACCCTCCTCAAAATATCGGTTATCCTGTAAATACTACTTCCGATGATATTTTTTATGTTCCCCTCAATGATGGAAAAGAAGCTTATTATGCCTCAGTCAAAACCGGCGGTTTGGGTAATATGGATATATATCATGTTACTATTACCGATGCTCTGGGACCATATACAACTTTTTACGGTAATGTAATTGATTCAATCACAAATGAAGGTCTTGAAACCGTAATTGAAATCGTTGATAATATTTCTGGAACCACTTATGCCAGTACAACTTCACTTCCTCCGGCCGGTGAATTTCATTTCTCATTACCTGTCAGCGGAGAATATAATATTTTGATTAATGATATTGATTATTTATTTTATTCTAAGCTTATAAAGACGGGGGATAATAATATAAATCGTGAAATATTAAAGCTTAAACCCGCACCTGTAAGCGCACGCAAGATTTTAATCGCTGATAAAGAAATAAATGTCGGTGAAAGAATAGTCATGGATGCTATTCATTTTGATAGCGGAAGCTCAGAAATTACTGATGATATGCACAGAGCTATCTCAGAATTGTATTTTTTTCTGTTCGATAATCCTTCTTTAAAAATTGAAATCAGCAGTCATTCAGATAACAGCGTTCCTGAAGAAGAAAATATCCGGCTTACCCAAGCCCGCGCAAAAACAATAGCTGATGTCTTAATTAAGGGCGGTGTGGATGAAAACAGGATTATTTATAAAGGTTATGGTTCAAGACAACCTGTCGCTTCAAACGATTCCGAGGAAGGACGGCTGAAAAACCGCAGGATAGAATATAAAGTAGTAAGCAAATACAGCGGAGAAGCCCCCTTTTATGTGATTTCATCAACCAGGACAAAATATTCAAAACCCAAATATAATATATATTACAGTGTCCAGATTTCATCCTCAAAAGATAGTTCAATGTCAATAGAATTAAAAGAGAAATATGGACTTAATCTGCAAGTCTTTGTACATAAATATGTTGACGATTATAAATATTCCGTTGGAAAATTTGAGACATACCGTGAAGCCAGTGAATATAGCCGTTTCCTTAGGGAGGTAAAAAATATCATGTCGTTTACAATCGCTTTTCGCGAGAATGAAAGAATTAGTATTCATGAAGCTAGGATTATTACTAAGGAGAGTGGATATTAGTTTGAGGTTTAAAGTCACGCAGAGCGTGATGGCGCTAAAAGCGCTCATTTGAGTTTCTTGGGACTTACAGTTTGAAGTCTAAAATATAGAATATGAATAATAATGACAAATTAATAAATGTGGTTATAGACCTTGCCAAAGAAATTAAAGGCATGCGTGCCGACATGAACAGGCAATTCAGCGACTTGAACAAGCGTGTTGATAATCTAACTAAGCGTGTTGAGCGACTTGAGAAACATCAGCAACATACAAATTTAGCTCTGGCAGAAATGCGTCTTAGTTATATGAAACTTGATGAAAAAGTTACAAGAATAGATGCTGATATAGCAGAAATTCGCAAGGATATAACAGAGATACGTTCTGATATAACAGAGATACGTTCTGATATAACAAAGATACGTTCTGATATAACAGAGATACGTTCTGATATAACAGAGATACGTTCTGATATAACAGAGATTCGCTCTGATATAACAGAGATTCGCTCTGATATAACAGAGATTCGCTCTGATTTTCAGAAATATACTTCATTAAACGAATCAAGAGCCGAAAATCACGAAACCCGTATTAAAAAGCTTGAGAATATATATGGAGGAAACAAGGATACCAAAGTATACATGGTCAAGGAGCCGGAGGTGAAGTATAAAAAGAAGAAAAAAAATTAATTATTAATAAATGGGTGTTCTAAAAATTAAAAGATTGTAAAAATTATGGTGTTGATTTTCAGTAAAAAATTTTTTCAATTTTTGGAATCATCCTAAAATTAAATTAGGAGGTAAAATGGTAGGAATTGTAGGATATGGTACTCAAATTCCAAGGTACCGTATAAAAGTGGAGGAAATCGCCAAGGTTTGGGGTGCTGATGCACCGGCATATAAAAAGGGACTGAATCTCAATGAAAAATCGGTTCCGGCTCCCGATGAGGACTGTGCAACATTAGCGGTAAATGCATCGCATAATGCTCTGAAAAGGGCAGGTATTCAACCAAAAGAGATAGGCGCCGTATATGTTGGCAGCGAATCGCATCCTTATGCAGTAAAGCCGACAGGTACTATTGTTTCCGAAGCCATCGGAGCTTGTCCTTATGTGCATACTGCCGATTTGGAATTCGCATGTAAAGCGGGAAGCGAAGGAATGTTCATAGCGCTTCACCTTGTAAAATCGGGTGTCGTGAAATATGCACTGGCTATTGGGTCGGACACTTCACAGGGCGCACCCGGCGACGCACTCGAATATTCTGCCGCTGCCGGTGCAGCAGCTTATATCATGGGTGCCGATAATCTGATTGCCGAATTATTCGATACCCATTGTTATATGACTGATACACCTGATTTCTGGCGTCGCGAACATGCTTATTATCCGGAACATGGAGGACGTTTTACAGGCGCTCCAGCTTATGAAAAACATGTCGGCGGGGCTACTAAAGCTATTCTCGATAAAGTAAATATGAAACCATCTGACTTTGATTACATCATTCTGCATCAACCTAATGGTAAATTTCCCGCTGTCCAGGCAAAAAAGATGGGCTTCAAAGAAGAACAATGGATACCGGGATTATTAACTCCTCGCATGGGTAATACTTATTCCGGCTCATCACCTCTTGGCCTTGCCGCAACTCTTGATATTGCCAAACCGGGTGATATGATTTTAATGGTTTCTTACGGCTCAGGCGCCGGAAGCGATGCTTTTATATTTAAGGCAACCGACAGATTATTATCAGTCAGAAATCTTGCTCCGCTTGTTTATAAACAGCTCGATGAACATAAAAAATATATCGAATACGGTATGTATGCAAAATTCAGACGTAAAATTTTAAAACCCGAATAGGAGGTGTATTATGAGAGAAGTCGCAATTATAGGAATTGGAATGAACAAATGGGGTGAACTATGGGAAAAATCACTCCGTGATATTGCAGTTGAAGCCGCTTTATTGTGCCTCGATGATGCCGGTACCGATAAGATTGATTCAATAGTTATCGGCAATATGTCCGGTGGACTCTTTAATGGACAGGAACATCTTGCAAGTCTTATCCCCGACTATCTTGGACGAAGATATACACCGTCAACAAGAGTAGAATCGGCATGCGCTTCGGGCGGGCTTGCCATACGCACTGCTTTTCTTGAAGTCGCCTCAGGTATGTCGGATTATGCTCTTGCTATTGGTGTTGAAAAAATGAATGATATCAGCGGCGGAGAAGCGACTTATGCATTGGCTTCGGCAGCCGACAGGGATTATGAAGCATTTCACGGTGTAACATTTCCCGGATTATATGCCATGATTGCCAGAGCACACATGCAAAAATACGGCACAACCCGCGAACAATTAGCACAAGTGGCAGTAAAGAATCATTATAATGGAAGCATGAATCCTCATGCACAATTCCCATATCAAGTTACTCTTGAGCAGGTTTTGACCTCTACATTAGTAGCTGATCCATTACGGCTGTTAGATTGTTCACCGATTACCGACGGTGCCGCAGCAGTACTGCTTACTACTGTTGAAAATGCCAAAAAGCTCAAAAATCATCCATTAGTAGTTATTAGCGGTATTGGCCTTGCAAGCGATACTATTGCTCTTTCACACAGGGAAGATATTACTAAGCTAAAGGTTGTAGAGCTTGCCGGACAACGTGCCTTAAAAATGGCAAATAAAACGATTAAAGATATCAATTTCGCAGAAGTGCACGATTGTTTTACAATAGCTGAAATCGCAGTAATCGAAGCTCTTGGTATCGTTGAGCACGGACAAGGCGGACCCGCTACTTTAGCAGGTAAAACAGCTCTTAACGGCGATTTTCCTGTCAATCCTTCCGGCGGCCTTAAATCCAAAGGCCATCCTGTAGGAGCTACAGGCGTCGCCCAGATTGTCGAAACTGTAAGCCAGCTCAGAAGAACATCCGGTAAACGCCAGATTAAAAATGCAAAAATCGGCTTAACTCAAAATATGGGTGGTTCCGGCGGCAGTTGCGTCGTTCATATATTAGAAACAAAATAATTGATTTATAGTTTATCGTTAACAATTAATAATTAGCAATTTAGCAATTTAACAATTTAACAATTTAACAATTTAACAATTTACAATTAACAATATGGAAGTAGCAAAACATTGGCGTGAAACACCGGCTCGTTACAGAATGGAAGCCGTTAAGTGCAAAAAATCAGGTAAAATATTTTTCCCTAAACGTTTAATTTGTACTGAATCCGATTGCAGGGATTTTGATACCCTGAATTTATCAGGCAAAGGCAAAATCGAAACATTTACTATTATCCGTACCGCCCCCTCCGGCTTTGAAGACCAAGCGCCTTATGCCATAGGTCTTATCGCAATGGATGAAGGTATCAGAGTAATGGGACAAATCACTGATTGCAACCCCGAAGAACTGAAAATAGGAGACAGGGTCGTTTCAAAATTCCGCAGAATGAATGAAGACGGCAAAACCGGTATGATAATGTATTGTTATAAATTCGTACCGGATATAGGTGTTTAATCAAACTTTTTCAAAGTTTCATACTTTGGAAAAGTTTGATGTTGATATAATCAATTTTTCTATCTCCGCAATTTCAGGCATAATCGCTTTTGGAATATTAATTACCGGCTGACAGGCGTTTAAATCCTTTAATCCGCTGCCGGTAAGTAAAACCGCATTAACACTACCTGATTTTAAGATATCTTGGTCCTTATATTTAAGTAATCCGGCAAAAGCGGCAGAAGCAGCAGGTTCAGCAAATATACCTGTATTTCTGCCAAGTATTACTGATGCATTACGAATTTCATTGTCGCTGACTGTAATTCCTTCACCATTGTATTTGTCGAGATAATCTTTTGCCATATAAAAATTACGGGGAATATCAACCGAAATCGAATCGGCAAATGTTTTGGAAGGTGAAGCTTTAAATGTATCAGCATTAATATTGCTGATTAAATTGCTGCTTCCTTGGGCCTGAACAGCAACGATAACAGGCATTTCTTCAATAAGACCGAGCATCATTAAATCTTCAAAACCTTTATAAACGCCCGAAATAATAACTCCATCGCCGACAGGTACAAAAATACGGTCAGGCAGTATTTCATTTGTCTGACAATACAGCTCAAAAGAAACGGTCTTTTTTCCTTCGATGGTTAAAGGATTGTAGGCGGTATTTCTGTTATACCAGCCGAAATGTTCCGTAGCTTCAATGCTTAAATCAAATGCTTTGTCATAAGTGCCGTCCACAGGAATTATCCTTGCTCCATACATTACAATTTGAACAAGTTTAGCTTTTGGTGCATTAGCCGGAACTATAATAATCGCTTTCTGATTTTGGGCTGCACAGATTCCTGCCAGTGAAGAACCGGCATTTCCTGTCGAAGCGGCTACAATTATATCAATCTGATTCTCTTTGGCATAAGCCGATACAATTTGTGAAGCCCTGTCTTTGAACGAAAAAGTGGGATTCTGGGAATCATCTTTTAATAATATTGTAAAAGGCAGCTTTATTGAATCTAATGTATCGGTTTTATAAAGAGGTGTTTTTCCGATTTTAAGATTTGGAAGACTTTCAGAAGTCCGGATTGGTAATAAATCAATAAAATCCCTTTGACGCAAATATTCTTTAAGATGCAATATATCGCTATGACCGGAAATTATATTTTTATAGTGATATAAAATTTTTAAAACACCTTTAGGTGGTGTTGCTGCATCATTTGACTTTACACATGAGGGACACAAATATTTTACCTGGTCAAAAGCATATTCTTTACCACAATTAATACATTTAAAGAAGTATTTATCTTTCAAAGATTGTTTAAATTTCATAAAAAAATTTGATTACTGATATTAATAATATAGCATATCACCTTGTTGTTTATCCGATTTTAAACTCTCCTTTTTCCGTTCTGTTTTTCGCAATTTCAATAGCTTTATGTAATTTGTCGAGTAATATTTCTTTGGGCGGTAAGGCGGTGAGATAATCGGCTACTTTGATGTTGCTTTTGTCTAATTGCAACAGTTCAACATGTTCATTGTTTTTACCGCTGCAAAGTATTAAACCAATGGGGCTGTTTTCGCCTTCTACGGTTTCGTATTTTTGGAGGTAGTTCAGGTAAAGTTCCATCTGTCCTTTATAGCCGGCTTCAAATTCTCCTAATTTTAAATCAATAGCCACCAAACATTTTAACCTACGGTGGTAAAAGAGCAAATCCATTTTATAATCGCGGTTGTCAATAGTAATACGTTTTTGACGTGCAAGAAAAGCAAAGTCGTTACCCATTTCTATTATAAAGCGTTGCAACTCGGCAATAATAGCGGTTTCCAAATCCTTTTCGGAGTAAGTATCTTTCAATCCTAAAAAATCGAGAAAGTAAGGATCTCTAAATACCAAATCGGGTGATAGTTTTTGTCCATTTTTCAATTGTTGCAGTTCGTTTTTTATTGTTTCATCCGGTTTTTTAGAAATGGCGGTGCGTTCGTAAAGCATTGAGTTGATTCTGTCATGAAGCAATCGTACAGACCAATGTTCTAACTTGCAAATTTCGATATAAAAGTCACGTTTTAGAGAATCTTCAATATACATGAGAATTCGAATATGCGACCAACTCAATTGTCTACACAGTGTGTAGACAATTTGTTCGTCAGGAAAAATCTCGACACTATGGAGACAATGTCTTAACTGTTTTTCACTCCATCCTTTTCCATATTGTTCGGTCAATTGTCCAGCGAGATTTTTGACAATTTCTTCACCATATCCTGCCCGTTCGTTATTAAGAACTTCCTCTTTGATTCGTTTACCAACATTCCAATAAAGCAGAGTTAATTCAGCATTTACTGTCACAGCAATACGAAGTTTTGCCTGTTCAATAATCTGCTTTATATCATTCAACAATACAGATTCTGCTTTCTTTTTTATTTCTTTCATATCGCTGACTCTTTAAAATTTTCAGAAATGATATTGACTACATACCTCTCCAGGAGAGTTCAAAGATACGTTTAATTTTGGACATTCAACTGTGATATGTCAGAAATATTATCATAGCGCTTCTCCAAGTTACAACTTTGCCAGTCAATTTTTTTTAAAAAATTTTGTAGTTTTAGGCTTTGAAAGCTATTACAATAATGGTCAGGAGGCATATTATTACGGATTCCTCAGTATATTAATAAAGCTCGAAATTATATAGAACCTAAATTTTATTTATTTTTGTAGTACAGAAAAATTAATTAATTTTATTTAAAAAGGGTTGGCTTTATAAGGTTTTGAAAATTAAATAATATATTTTTGCATTCCTCAAGTCTGACAGGTCTTTCAGACGCTGTCAGGTTGAGGAAAAAATCATTAACCTGTCAGCGTGCGAAGCACCTGACAGCGTTAATGATTTATAATGTGTAAATTATTTTCAAATGAAAAATAATGTTCATATCGTTACAGGAGCTTATGGATATTCCGGTAAATATATTACAAAACGGCTTTTAGATGATGGCATTGAAGTAAGAACATTGACAAATTCTTGTCAGCGTTCAAATCCATTTGGAGATGCAATAAAGGCATTTCATTTCAACTTTGAAAATTTTGAGCTGCTTGTCGAATCAATGAAAGGTGCATCCGTCTTGTATAACACCTATTGGGTACGGTTTAATTATTCTGATGCCAAAATAAAGTTCAAGCATAATGTTGCTGTTGAAAACACATTAAAGTTGTTTGAGGCAGCAAAAACAGCGGAAATTAAACGTATAGTTCATATCAGCATCACAAATCCCTCGGAAGATTCGCCCCTTGAATATTTCAGCGGTAAGGCAAAATTAGAAAATGCATTAATTGAATCAGGGCTTTCCTATGCTATACTTCGCCCTACTGTTTTATTTGGAAAAGAAGATATACTTGTAAATAATATTGCATGGATGCTAAGAAAATTTCCGGTTTTTGGTGTGTTTGGAGATGGAAATTACAGGTTGCAACCGATTTATATTGATGATTTGGCAAAACTGGCAGTTGAACAAGGAAAGAGCCGTGAAAATGTTATTATTGATGCAATTGGCCCGGAAACCTTTACATACCGGGAATTAATAAGTAAAATAGGCGAAATTATTGGTAAAAAAAGACCTGTAATTTCCATTCCTGACTTTGTTGGTTATTGTATCGGTAGGATTATCGGGCGGTTGGTCGGGGATATTCCAATAACAAAAGAAGAAATAAAAGGGCTAAAAGCAGATTTGCTCTGTACAAATTCATTACCTGCCGGAAGCACCAAGCTTACTGAATGGTCAAAACAAAATGCAAATACATTAGGTATTAAATATACCAGTGAGCTTTCAAGAAGAAAAAACAGAAAAAAATCATACTAAGAATGATTAAAGAGCCGTTATATACCGATATTATCCTGCCTCTTCCGCTGCCCAAGCTATATACATACAGCGTTCCGGAAGAATTATATGATAATGCCTGCAGCGGTAAAAGAACCGTGGTTCAGTTCGGTAAAAAAAAGATTTATACCGGTTTAATCAAAAATATTCATAAAAACCGGCCGAAAGAATATGAAACAAAAGATATTCTGACCATATTGGATGATACACCAATTGTCAATGAAATACAGCTTAAATTCTGGCAATGGATTTCGGAATATTATCTTTGCTCCATTGGCGAAGTAATGAAAGCAGCGCTTCCTTCGGGCTTAAAGCTCGAGAGTGAAACAAAAGTAATATTTAATCCTGAATTTAAGCATAGTACAGAACTATCCCCGAAAGAGGAACTTATTTATACAGCTTTAGAAAACAGAAAGCTTTTAACCATCAAAGAAATTAATGACATTCTTGAACAGAAAAATTCTTTGCCTGTAATTAAATCATTGCTTAACAAGCAAGCAATATATGTTGAAGAACGGCTAATAGAAAAATACCGGCCAAAATATACTACATATATACAGCTTCATAATAAATATAAAAATCAAGAAGAATTACATCAGATATTTGATAAATTGGCTAAGGCACCAAAGCAACTGGAATTATTGATGAATTACATCAATTATTCAAAATACCTTACGCTGCAGGAACCATTGAAGGTTTCAAAAGATCAGCTCCTTGAAACTTATCCGGCAGGACATCAGGCATTACCGGCGCTTGTCAAAAAAAATATTTTTGTACTGGATGAAGTCGAAACCGGGAGAATTGAAACAAGCACCGATGAAATACATAAAATCAATGAACTTGCCGGTTTTCAGGAAGATGCCCTGAATCAAATCTATAAACAATTCGAAACAAAAGATGTCATATTATTGCATGGTATAACTTCAAGCGGAAAAACAGAGATTTATATCCACTTGATAAAAGAATATCTTGAGATGGGAAAGCAGGTGTTATATTTATTACCGGAAATAGCACTGACAGCACAAATTATCAACCGGCTAAAAAAAGTATTCGGTAATAAAGCCGGTATTTATCATTCCAGATTCAGCGACAGTCAAAGGGTAGAAACATGGAATGCCGTTTTGAATAAAAACAGTGTTATAAATTATCAGCTTATACTTGGAGCAAGGTCATCTCTTTTTCTTCCATACGATAATCTTGGGCTCGTAATTGTTGACGAGGAACATGAAAACACATATAAGCAATATGATCCATCGCCACGTTATCATGCCAGGGATGCTGCAATAATGCTTGCACGGCTTCATAATGCAAAAACTCTGTTGGGTACGGCAACACCTTCTATCGAGAGCTATTATAATGCACAAAATGCTAAATACGGTTTGGTAGAGCTAAAGCAACGTTACAAAGAAATTAAATTGCCGGAAATATTTTTAGCCGATACCCGTGAGGCATACCGCAAGAAAAAGATGCTTTCTCATTTTAGTCCTTTGTTGCTTGAAAAGATTGAACAGGCATTATCAAAAAAAGAACAAATTATTCTTTTTCAGAACCGGCGGGGATTTTCACCTTACGTTGAATGTAATATGTGCAATTGGATTCCAAAGTGCGAACATTGCGATGTAAGTCTTACATATCATAAATATCTCAACCAATTGGTATGTCATTACTGTGGATATACCTGTCCTGTGCTTGTTGCCTGTAAGGCATGCGGCAGCACCAATCTTCAAACCAGGGGATTCGGCACTGAAAAAGTTGAAGATGAAATAGCTATTTTTTTCCCAAATGCCCGTATTGCCAGGTTAGATCTGGATACTACACGGTCAAGAAAAATTTATGAAAAAATACTTAACGATTTTGAAAATCGGGCAATTGATATTCTTGTCGGAACCCAAATGATTACAAAAGGCCTCGATTTTGATAATGTAAGTATTGTCGGTATAATGAATGCCGATAATATGCTGAATTTTCCTGACTTCAGGGCATTTGAACGCAGTTTCCAACTGATGGCACAAGTTAGCGGCAGAGCAGGCCGGAAGCACAAGCAAGGTGAAGTCATTATACAGACTGGGAACCCAAACCATCCGGTAATACAGGATGTCATAAGCAATCATTATGCACACCTGTATCTTACCCAGTTAACTGAACGAAAGCAATTCAACTATCCGCCATTTTACCGATTAATTGAAATTATTTTAAAGCATAAGAAAACTGTCCGGTTAAATCCTGCTGCCCATCAACTAACCATTGAGCTAAAAAAAAT
>JACQWN010000099.1 GCA_016209245.1 Bacteroidia bacterium | reverse complement strand
CATTAATTGAAGAACTAACTGTCTCAAACAATTTTGTTCTTCCAATATCAGTAACAAAATAATAATAATAATCGGAATAGCAATGACGGGTATGTTCAAATCTTCCATAAAATGAATTGTAGCTGTAATTTACCGGGCCTCTTCCATAAAACAGGATATAATCGCCTTCATTAAAAATACCGTCACTTCCCAATTCAAGCCAGACAGGGTTTTCAATCAGATCGTTGAAACATGGAGTGGAATTTGAAAAAGGGAGCATTCCCTCGGCATTACCATAGACAGCGACATTTTGAGGATTGCTCAATCCCATGTTTAATAAATCGGAATAGGTTAGTTGATAAATTCCGTTTGCTGATAATCTGATTTTAATCCATTTTCCACTGCTCAATATTGATTCTGATGGATATGTTTTAGAGCTTTTGAGATATGGTTTTAATACTTTATCATATAATTTATAACTAAAAGAAATTAATTTTTCATATTTTTGTGTTACAGGGTTCTTCTGGATGGGAATAAAACTTATTCGCAAAAAGGGCCTTTTTCTTTGATAGCTGATTTCTGAATTTATAATTATTTCATTATTAACCGATTCGAGTCCGCTAATATTTTTTAGCTCTTCGGGGTTGAATTCCTCAAATATCTGGTTTTCAAGCATTACTTTTACTTCTGAAAAATTTTCACCGAGAGGTAAGCGTTCAAAATAATATGGCAGGAAATTATCAGGAAGATTATATTGTGCGTCTGAGAAATAAAGAAGGTTGAGAGGTTTCCCTTCCAAATTATAAATTACAGGTTTATTCCAAAAAATATTTTTAACAGGATTTTGTGAAAATGAATTAAAAGTAATAAAAATTAATAATATTGAAATAACACGTATCATTATCAAACAATTAAGAAAAAATAGCCAATGTAAAAATAAAATAATCTTTTATAATTTTTATTAACGATTAAATATTATTTATATTGTGAACCACGGAAAAAGCCATTCAAAACGATAAAGTGTCCATTTTCTTGAGAAAAAAAATAATAATTTCTTTTAAATTTTTTTTATAGAAAAAATAATATTAATATTGTGGCAATGATATTTTTAAAATTTTTTGAAAAATTCAAAATATTATTGTATTATTGCGAATTATTGCAAAGTAAAATGAAAATGGAAAGACGAAGACAACTATTAGTGGCTGTATTTCTGGTAAGTTCATATATAACCAATGCGCAAGACCCTGAATTTACGCAGTTTTACGCTAACAGGCTTTATTTGAATCCTGCATTTGCAGGTGAAGTAAAATGCCCGAGGTTTTCAATTAATTATCGTAATCAATGGCCTAAACTTGGAAGCACTTATGTAACCTATAGTATGTCGGGCGATATGTATGTCCGGTGGGTTCAGGGAGGAGTCGGTGTGAATATATTCCAGGATGTACAGGGTCATGGGGCAATCAAGACAACCCATATCAGCATGATATATTCATATACATTAAATGTCAGTCGTAAATTTTCCGTAAAAGGCGCCTTACAACCCAGTTATTATCAAAAACGCTTATCTTGGGATTTTGTTTTCCCCGAAATGATTGACCCTTTATATGGCGTAATTTTCCCTTCCAATGAAACAACTTATCAGCAACAAAATTATTGGGATAAACTTAATGTTGACTATTTTGATGTTTCAGCAGGTCTAATCGGTTTCAGCGAAGATTACTATTTTGGGCTCGCAGTACATCATCTTACAGCACCGTCAGAAACTCATAGAGATAACAGCGATGCAGTATTACCAAGAAAATTTACTGTACATTTTGGTACAAATATTCCAATTACCGGAAGAAATTTGAAGAAAGGCGAACTATATTTGTCACCCAATCTTCTTTTTCAACAACAACAGAATTTCCAACAATTAAACTATGGTGTATATGTAAATCGTAAATCAATTGTCGTAGGTGTCTGGCTTAGACAAAATTTCAGGTTCCATTATGATGCATTCGTTGTACTTTTAGGTTATTCATCAAAGAAATATAAATTTGGTTATAGTTATGACCTCACTGTATCGAAACTTAGAAATCAAACACTCGGTGCACATGAAGTTTCTTATTCAATGACATTTAATTGCAAACCACCAAAACAGAAATTCAGAACAATAAGTTGTCCATCTTTTTAGTTATATATAAGAAGTATAGAATTTTATTTAATTTTTAAAATTAAATACCATGAAAACAACAGTTTATGTTTTTTCAGTTATTATGCTTTTGGCCGGAACAGTTTTTTTGTTTTCTTCATGTCAAAAGCATACTTCCTCATCAACCGGTTGGGAATATAGTCAACCCGATAACGGCGGATTCGAATATGTTGATTATGTCGAACAGGAAACGGGTCCGGGTTTAGTATTGATTGAAGGTGGCACATTCCATCAGGGGCGGATTGAACAAGATGTAGTATATGATTGGAATAATTTTCCAAGACGTATAACTGTTTCATCATTTTATATGGATGAAACAGAAATTACAAATGTCAATTACCGCGAATATTTATATTGGTTAAGAAGAATATTTATTGATTATATAGATGTTTACAAACAAGCATTGCCGGATACTATGGTATGGCTTAGTAAGCTGGGATTTAACGACCCCTATGTTGAGCTATACTTCAGACACCCTGCTTATCAGGAATATCCCGTAGTGGGTGTAAATTGGATAAAGGCAAAAGATTTTTGTTCATGGCGGACCGACAGAGTTAATGAAATGATAATGGTAAGAGAAGGATTGCTTTATTTAGATCCAAACCAACAAGGAGAAGAAAACTTTAATACAAATGCCTATCTCGCAGGACAATATGAAGGAATGGTTCGGGATCCATATCCAAGTCTTAACCCAAATGCTGATTACAGAAAAATTATGTTAGAAGATGGAATTCTGCTTCCACAGTATAGATTACCCACTGAAGGCGAATGGGAATTTGCCGCTCTTGCTAATATTGGTAATACTTATGTCCCCGAGCGGATTTATCATCAAAGGTTATATCCATGGGATGGACATTATATTAGAAATGACGGTGAAAGAAGCTCTCAGGGCGATCTTGGAAAGATTATGGCAAACTCTATGCGTGGCAGGGGAGATAATATGGGTACAGCAGGTTATTTGAATGATAATGCAGATATTACATCTCCCGTAACTTCTTATTGGCCAAATGATTACGGACTATATTGCATGTCCGGCAATGTAAACGAATGGGTAATGGATGTTTATCGTCCATTGATGTTTGAAGATATGGACGAGTTCAGACCATATCGTGGAAATATTTATCAAACATGGGAACGCGATGCAAGTGGAGCAATTGTCGAAAAAGATAGCCTTGGCAGGATTCCTATGCGGGAAATAACTGATGAAGAAGCATTTAACAGAAGAAATTTTAACAGAGCCGATAATGTGAATTTTCTTGATGGAGATAGATCATCAAGTATATATTTTAACGAGACAGAAGATACAGACGATCCTAAATCGTCCCACAGAATGTATGATCAGGGTAAAATGGACCCTGGAAAAGTTAGGGGTGGAAGAGAAATGACATCATTGATTAATAACAGAGCTAGGATTTACAAAGGTGGTAGTTGGAGGGACAGAGTCTATTGGATGGTTGCAGGAACAAGAAGATTTCTTGATGAAGAACAGGCTAGAGATGACCTTGGATTCAGATGTGCTATGACACGCGTTGGCAGCCCTGTCGGCATGGGAGGTAATTAATAATTTATTATAAATAATAAAAACCCCATAGAAATATGGGGTTTTTTGTTATAAAAGTTTACATATAATATAATGGAAATTAAAAATTTATATAAAATTTATTTAGAATATCCAAAGATTTGCACCGATAGCAGAAAAGCCGGACAAGGTATGTTGTTTTTCGGATTAAAAGGGGAAAACTATAACGGTAATCATTTTGTCACCGATGCATTAAACAAAGGTGTTGCATTTTGTATTATTGATGAGCCTAAATCAAAAATTAATGACAGATGCATATTGGTAAACAACAGCTTGAACACTTTACAAAACCTTGCAAAAGAGCATAGAAGGCAATTAAATTTTCCAATTATAGGTATCACAGGCAGTAATGGGAAAACAACTACTAAAGAACTGATTTTTAAAGTTTTATCTACCAAATTTAATGTTATAGCTAGTTCCGGTAATTATAATAATCATATTGGAGTACCATTTACTGTACTTGAAATGAAATTTAAACACCAGATAGGTATTATAGAAATGGGCGCTAATCATCCCGGAGAAATAGCTGCGCTTTGCAAAATAGCTAGACCCGATTTTGGATTAATTACTAATATTGGTATGGCTCATATTCAAGGTTTTGGTTCTTTTGAGGGAGTTAAAATGGCCAAAAACGAATTGTATCAATATATTTTCAGGAATAATGGAAAAATATTTGCAAATATTGATAGTTCAATCCTTTCTGAACTTATAGGAAATAAAGAGGTTATAAGTTATGGTACATCAAAAAAAGCGTGGTGTTCCGGTAAATGCAAAAATTTAAATCCTTATCTTGAAATACAATGGAAAATTCATAATAATAACATTAATAATAAGGTATATTATATTCAAACGCAATTAATTGGTGAATATAATTTTGAAAATATTCTTGCCTCTGTCTGCATCGGAAGATATTTTGGTGTTTCTCCTGAAGCAATTAGCCGGGCTGTAAGTGAATATATTCCGCAGAATAATCGTTCTCAATTAATAAAAACATCCGAAAATACAATTATTCTTGATGCTTATAATGCAAATGCAACCAGTATGCCTGCTGCAATTAATAGTTTTAAAAAAATAACCGCTTATAATAAAATCCTTATAATAGGCGATATGCTGGAACTTGGTAAAATATCTTATGATGAACATAGAAATATTTTAAAACTAATAGAAGAAACAGGATTTACGAATGTTCTTCTGGTTGGCCCTGCCTTCAGTAAGATTGCAAAAATATCAGCTTACAAATGTTTTAAAGATACAGATGAATTGTGTAAAGAACTCGCTAAAAATAAAATCAGAAATTCTTATATATTAATAAAAGCATCAAGAGGAATAGGGCTTGAAAAAGCAGTACCTTTTTTGTAAAAAAGGAATTGTTGAATATTTACTAAAATTTCAATTGTTGGAAGCTTTGGAGCTTTTTTATAAAAAAATTAAAAACAATGCTTGATTGTAATATTTCAGGATGGTTATAAATTTTGAAAAGATTTGCTTTATTGAATTTTCTTTTTACCAGAAATTTTTTGATTGATAAATAAAAAGAAAAATGAGCTTTTACAACAGCAATGAACAATTTAAACTCGCCGCCAAGTAAAAATTTTAAGCCGGCAATACCATCCAAAATAAATCTTATGAACATTATTGACAATAGTTTATTTGATGGTAAGTTTTTAAGTAAAAGAAAAAGATTATTTCTAAAATTCAGATAAGCTTTTCTGGGACTGCCCATTTGCAGTGTATAACCACCGATATGATAAACTTCAGACATTGGGATATACATAATTTTATAACCCATATTTTTTAATCTCCAGCATAAATCTATTTCTTCCATATGTGCGAAAAAATCTTTATCAAGCCCACCTGTTTGATGGTATAAATCTGCCCTGATAATCATACAAGCGCCAGAAGCCCAGAAAATTGGACATTCTTCATTATACTGACCCTTATCTTCTTCGATTACATTGAATATTCTACCCTGACAAAATGGGAAACCATACTTATCAATAAAACCACCACCCGCACCTGCATATTCAAAATAATTTTTTTGATGATATGATTTTATTTTTGGCATACATGCTGCAATATTTTTATCATTGTCCATTATTTTAACCATTGGTTCTAACCATAACGGGGTAACCTCAATATCAGAATTTAGCAATACAAAGTATTTCGCATCTATCTGTGCAAGCGCCTTATTATAACCTTGGGCAAATCCATAATTTATGTCAAGAGCAATTATCTTAACTACAGGGAAATTATCCTGAATAAATATAATTGAATCATCTGTTGAGGCATTATCAGCGACAAATAGCTGAAAATCGGGATGAGTAGTATTGGCTACAAGCGGTGGAAGAAATTCTTTTAATAATTTTTTTTTTTTTTTTTTTAATATAACTACAGCTGTTTTTATCATTTATATTTTTTATTGCAAATAGATTTACGTTGTAAATCTATTTATAAATTCCGTTTATGTTTCCAGCGTCTGTGCGACCACATCCAATATTGCGGATTTTTGATAATCTGCTGTTCAAGTAACCTGACATGCCGGTCGGTAATATAATATTCCGGTGTATTATCAGGTTCATCAGTGATAAGATTAAATTCCACCTCATAAGAGCCGCGTCTTATTTTGTTCATATTTAAAAACACAACTGCAAAATTGGATTTTTTTGCGATTTTTTCAATACCAAGAAAAACAGCGGTATCCTGATTTAAAAAATTAGTCCAGTACTGAATTTCATTTTTTGTAGGTATTTGATCGGCAATAAAAAGTGTCACGGTAAGAATTTTTTTTGTTGATATTCCAGTATTGTTTTTAATATCTGATTCATCGCTGCCATTTTCGTTCCGAATTTTCCTCTCAGGCAATTGATGAAACTGTCAAAATAAATATTTTTCAGCGGCTTATAAATAGCAATACATATATATTTAATAAGTAACGGAAATCCAATCAGAAGCTCCCAGTTACCGTAATGTCCCATTACAAGTATAATACTTTTATTATTATTATATAAATTATGTATTAAATCGCGGTTTTTATTATTTTTATATAAATTATCAAATAAATCACAATTTTTATATCGGACTATATTAAGAGTTTTATTTTCAGATAGATGAATAATTTTTAATGTTTCTATTATAATATCGCTCAGATGTCTGATATAAAGCTTGTGTATTAAATTTATTTCTTGAATTGTTTTTTGCGGAAATGAATTCTTAAGATTATTTTGAATTATATCTTTGCGGTAACTAATTATATAATAAAGAATTACGAAGATAATATCTGAAAAAACATAAAGAACTTTTAAAGGTAATAGTGTTATTGTCCAGACAAAACCGTAAAATATACAGAAGAAGATTTTATTTAAAATCATAAATTTCAGTTGCTTTTCCACCATAATAATCATCAACACGTCGCTGGTCGGGATCGATCATCGGAGTGTTCCTCTTATGAAGAATCATGTCCCAGTTGGGAGTATTAATTTCTCCACGGGCATCGGAGTGCAATAAAATATATTCTTTTCCGGCAATATCTGGATTGTAAAAGATGAATTTTACATCATTTTGCGTATTAAGGTGGTAATAATGCCATATTTCATAAGGAAATGCATTAGGATCATACTTTTCTTCAATAATTTGGTTTGGAGCGCCATATTGCAAATAAACCCTTCCTTTATCTGTGTCATAGCCATTTTTGATTTGTGAACTAAATGATTTATTTATTATTTTAACAACAGAATAATATTTATTCCATTCGAGCTCAGGGTTTTCAGAATTTCTTTTGAACCAGAAATTATAAAAATAATTTTGCATAAAACTTAGCTCCGAATTTTTAATTACATTTTTGGCAAAAAGTTCCTCACGTTCATCAGATATGGGGCGAAGGCATTTAATATAATCAATCAGAGTATCCTTATTATTATATTGTCGCACAAAGGTGTTATCTGCATTAATTGATACGAATTCGGAAATATCTATATACATATCAGGATTAATTCTTTGAAAGAATAATTCTTCGGTTTTAACTATCTGATTGTTCTTATTTTTAATTTCAATAACTATGGAGAAATTTCCTGAAGGTAGTTTTTCAATTGAAAATTCTCCGAGAATGACAATGACCGGTTTAGGTTTTTTCTTTTGAAAACAGCTTAAATCTTTGTAAACATCGTTTGTACGATATGATTTAATATAATAAGTAACTAAAAATCCTTGGTCGTCTTTAAAAATTTTATCAGTGTTATATATTTCGGTATAAAAAATGAAATTTTTCATATTTTGGGGGAAGAGGGTTGATACATATGGTTTAAGATCAAAACCGCTTTTTGAGAGTATATTATTTTCAACCGTTTTCTTGTAACTTTCCACTAATTGAATGTCGGAAAACAATAAATCATTTGAATTATATTCAATATTGATTGAAATATTATATTTAAAAATATTGGTTTGGTTAAGACTGTCAAAAATATTCAGTTCCATATCATATAAACCATTTGACAGTATGAAACGCTGCAAATCAATGAAATTAGGTTTTTCCCCTGTAGTATCATCAATCTCGGGGCTATGTACAAAATATTTTTTAAAATTTCTGATAGCATCAGCTTGTTTAAAAAGGATTGTCACCCCTATTGTAGCGACAAATTTTCCATTTGATTTTTTAATATACTCGAGTGAATTGCCAATGGCAATTAAATATGTTTCGAGGTAGGGACCTTGTTGCGGAGAATAGAAAGAGCAATAATTAAAATATGCTTCGAGATTTTTGGCATCAGCTATATTCAGACTATATATATGTAAGGTAAAGAAAAAAAGGGAAAATATGTTCTTCATAGCTATCATTAATCTATAAATTTAGATTTTTAATGAGAAATGTCTGTAGTTCCGGAATTTTTGTTTGAATAATTTGCCATACCACTTTATCATCTATACCAAAGTAATCATGTGCGATAATATTCCTAAAACCTTGAATTTTATGCCAATCAATTTCAGAATTTTTTTCAATAAAATCATCACTTAATTTACTTGCCATTTCTCCAATAACGATAAAATTCATCATCGCTGCATCATATGGTATATAATCCTTTTTTAAGTCCTCGATTGTAATAAATCGCGTGGAAATTTCGATAATTTTATTTACGGATTCAAGCATATTGAAACATAGAAGATCGTCTTTACTATACATAAATAGCATCTTTTAGTATTAATGACTTAAATATTGGTTTAATCGCTCCTTCTCTGCATAAATCAATTTTCGATTTAAATAAGGAAGTCAAATATTTATGCAATTCAAATTTTTTATCATAAAGATTTTCTGTATTTTCTTCAAATTCAACAATAATATCAATATCACTTTTATCTGTTTGTTCTTCTCTTGCATATGAACCAAATATTCCTATTTTAATTACACCAAATTTTGTTTTTAAAAATTTTTTATTTTCACTCAAATATTTTAATATGTCAGCTTTTGAAAACATTATTATGTAAAAATTTTTATTTGAGGCAAATATATTCAATTTTTTTGATTTTTTTATACAATTACGATTTTATTTAAAATATGACTGAATTAAAATTGACCTAATTTCTAATTGACCTAATTGACATAAAAAAGCCCCAAGTCCCAAGCCCCAAGTCCCAAGCCCCAAGTCCCAAGCCCCAAG
>JACQWN010000373.1 GCA_016209245.1 Bacteroidia bacterium | reverse complement strand
TTATAGAAAAAACCAATTGTTTTGCCAACAAAAACCAAGTTTCAGGTGAAAAAATTTGGGATTTGTATATGTCAATAGTTCAAAATAAAAATATTGATTTATCTAAAAAAAATAAAGATTTAAAAATACTAAACGGAATAATGTCGAAATTTGTATTCTCAATTTACACCAACAAAGTTAATGAATTGAAAGAATATTTTGTATATAACGAAGCGCATCACGATTTTAAATACATACAATATTATAAATTGCGTTCAAATAACATTGAGAATGATCAGATTTATGAGATTAAAAGTGGTTTAAATGAAAAAATACTTAAAAATACATACGAATTTTTTTAAATATTATTATGAAAAAATCAACATGGGTACATCAATAAAAATTCACAAACCATGCACGAAGAAATAAATGGAATTTATGATGACGACGGCAACAAAATAAATCCTGATTTAATGACCGTTCCTGCGCTGTGTACCATCTGTAAGTCATATCATAATGACGATTGGGAAGAAAATATTCTTTGCAGTCTGAACAGGTATGATCAACGTAATGATAAAGATTTTCATTGCGGCGCTTTTGAAAAAATGTAAAAAAAATGTCATGAGAAATAAAGTATCTATTTATAACCCTCGACCCGCAGAATTAAATTATAATTTTATCTTTACTTGGGTATTAAAAAACAAAATATTATAAAAAAAATATTTATATTTCATGGTAACATATCAACCTTTTTAGTATTTTTGCTTCCACAAAAAAATAATATAATTCAGGGTAAGATAAGCCGATTAAAATAGGGGTTCAAGTTGTCACAAAATATAATGCTTTATGGAACAAAAATATTGTAATTATCTTTAAAAAAATTGTGAATTAGCATGAAACGAGAAAAAATATTAGCAAAAATATTATCAGGTTCAAAAAACATTGCATTTACTGATTTTGTTAATTTAATTGAGGGATATAAATTTGAATTATCTCGGACTCGGGGAAGTCATCAAATATTCAAACATAAAGATGTTATGGAATTAGTAAATCTTCAAAATGTTGATGGACAGGTTAAATCATATCAAATTAAACAGTTTTTAGAACTTATTGAAAAACACAATTTAAAATTGGAGGAATAAAAATGAAAGATTATCATATTAATATTTTTTATAGTGTTGATGATGACGGTTATATTGCTGATATTCCTGATTTAAAACACTGTTCGGCATTTGGCAAAACCCCCGAAAATGCTTTACATGAAGTACTGATTGCTAAAGAATTATGGTTAGAGACTGCAAAAACCGAAGGAAAAAAAATACCCGAACCTGTTTATAAACCAATAATTTATCAATTAGCTTCATAATCAATATAGAGGTTTTTAAAATTGAAATTACACTATATGTTTATTACATTTCGTGGTAATCTTACCGTCATTTTGCTTATGGAATCTTACCACAAATTATAACATATCCAGCATCCGGAATTTTATACCGGCTCCGTTACAATATCAAAAAAAAATATCTATATTTCATGGTAACATATCAATCTTTTTAGTATTTTTACTTCTCTGAATTATGAATATAATTCATGGTCAGATAGACCACTGAAATGGGGGTTTAGGTTACCACAAAATATCATAAGAAAAATACAAAAAACAACCGGGCATCGATAACCAAAGTATAATATTAAAAATTATGACTGCTACCGAAACTATTATTAAGCAGGCGCTAAAAGGAGTAAAAACAAATGACAAACTCGAACTTTACGGATATTGAATGATTGGTTCGCAAATTATGATTTTTAAAACCAATTCCAATTTTCAAAATGGTCAAACATTTATAATAAATAGCGTAATAATTTAAAAAACTGTACTATGCCTCAACAAAAAATGTCTGTTAGTGAATATCTTATTTCCAATGGCAGGGAGTTGCCTTTCGGTGATTGTTATATGAATAAATCCGCTATACCTATTGGTATGGTAACCGTTATTGTTACTAAGCAAATGCCTTCCGGAAACTTTATATTATCAGCCTATCTGCTTGATATATATTGCCTCGGACTTAAAAGTTCTTTGCTTAGTTTCGACATAGATGCTAAGACTAAAAAATTTATAGTTGACTCTTTCTCTGCTAGTTCGGGCAAAATGGAGAAAACCGATATAGTGTATTTACATAACCTTATATATGGAGCGATTAATTATTCCAGGAAATTAGGTTTCGGTCCCGACAAAAGCTTTAAAAATTCAGAAATGATTCTCAACCCCGATTTGGTTGATGATGGTATCAGTAAAATTGAATTCGGTTGTAATGGAAAACCAATGTTTATTCAGGGTCCGGATGATAATGTAAATGATATACTCGCTACCCTTAATAAAATAGTAGGGAAAGGAAATTACGATTTTACCATTCTTGGCGGTAATGATTTTCTGTAATGTAACTCAATTTATTCACTTAATAATTTTCAATAAATGACTGTTTTTACTTTTTCACTAATTCACTGGTTCACTAATATTTTGTATATTAATATTGACCGCAACTTTAAAAAAAGCATCTGATGCGAAATGGCTCAAGCCCCTGATTGACGGGAAATATGCAGAGTTTCCATACGCCCGTATTACCGTGTTTGTAAACAAAAAATTTTCGGTTGACTGGCAAAGGCATACAGGTCAGTGGATTCAGTTGGCTGAGGAAAATTCGCTCATAGAGTCGTTAGAATTCATTGATAATAAGCCGGCATTTTTTTAATAAAAAAATTTTAAAATATGAAAAAAACTAATATTTTAGACCAAATCAGTCCAGATCAGGCACTGTTAATCCTGAAAAACCTTGCTGCCCAGGATAAGCAAAATAAACTCAAAATTGAGCAACTTGCCAAAGAGTATATAAGTAATGTTGATATTGTGCCAAAGAGTATATAAGTAATGTTGATATAGAAGAAGTTGCTTCCGAAGTATTTGGCGCACTTGATATGCTTGATGTTGACGATTTGTATAACAGTTCAGGAGGAAGCCGGTACGGTTATGTTGATCCTGCCGATAGATCATGGGAAATGTTTGAAGAAGTGCTAGAACCTTTTGAAGAACAACTTAAAAAATACTATAAGCTATCCATGTTTAACGCTGCAAAAATGTATTGTATGGGCATTTTGAAAGGCCTATACATATACGAAAAAGAAGCAGTTTCAGAATTTGCCGATTGGGTTACCGACGCTTCCGGTGAGAATTTTGAAAGGATACTGAGTGATTGGAAAAAAGAACAGAAAAACCCGGCAGATATTGCAGAAATGGAAAATTTTATAAAAAAGAATTGTCAGGGAATATAAATTGGTTTTCGTACAATGACCACCCCTGATTATTTTTTTTGGCTTCATTTGAAGGAGGATAAATTACAGCACTTTATTAATAAATATGACCTAAAACCCAAAAATTAAGAAACATTCAACACAACAAATATTTTCACCAAAAAAGTATATCCATTCATTATGCTAACCGGCACCCATATTAACTACTATTTCCTTTGTATGCGCAAGCTCTGGCTCTTTGCTAGCGGCATACAAATGGAACATACCAGCGACATGGTATATGAAGGTAAGCTTATTCACGAAACAAGCTATCCCCAACGTTCTGAAAAATACCAGGAGATAGAAATAGAAGGAGTAAAAATTGATTATTTCGACCATAAGAATAAAATTATCCACGAAGTAAAAAAATCCGATAAAGTTGAAGTAGCTCACGAATGGCAGTTAAAATATTATATTTATATTTTGGAAAAAAACGGGATAAATGACGTTACGGGAATACTTGAGTATCCTGTACTACGCAAAACCGATAAAATTTTTTTGAGCGACAGGGACAGAAACGAAATAGAACAAATAAAGAAGAATATTGAAGAAATAATACAATCGGAAGAATGTCCTCAAGCTATAAAACAGGGTTTGTGCAGGAAATGCAGTTATTTTGATTTTTGCTGGAGCAGTGAAATATGAAAAAGTTTATTTATTAGATGAAAAAGACATATTACCTTTTTAATCCCGGCAGATTGTCACGAAAAGACGATACGCTTAAGTTTGTTCCTGTGGATAGTGAAAGAAACGAGCTTCAGCCGAAATATATACCTGTTGAAGGAGTTGAAGATATTTATATTTTCGGTTCACTCGATGCTAATAGTGCTCTTTATAATTTTCTGGGTAAAAATGATATTGCCGTACATTTTTTCGATTATTACGAAAACTATACGGGTTCGTTTATGCCCCGCGATTCATTGCTTTCGGGGAGGATGCTGCTTGCACAGACGGCTCATTATAATGATAAAAAGAAACGTATTGCAATAGCCCGGAAGTTTGTTGAGGGAGCAATGTTTAATATTTTGAAAAACCTGAAATATTATGACAACAGGGGTAAAGACATTGAAGCGGTTATTGAGAAAATCGAAAACTACAGAAGTAAGATAGACGAGCAAAGCGACATTGAAGCATTGATGGGGATTGAGGGCAATGCAAGAATACAATATTACAGTGCATTTGACTGCATCATCAATGATTTCAAAATGGGAGACCGGACAAAACAGCCGCCTCAGAATGAAGTGAATGCACTTATTTCGTTTGGGAATATGATGTGTTATTCCCAGTGTTTACGTGCTATACATCAGACACAACTGAATCCTACTATCAGTTATTTACATACACCTGGAGAAAGACGTTATTCGCTTGCACTGGACCTTGCAGAAATATTCAAACCTCTGTTGATTGATAGGGTTATTTTTAAAGTATTAAACAAAAAAGAGATTCAGGAGAAACATTTTGATAAAAACCTCAACAAATGCCTGTTGAATGACGGAGGAAAAAAAATTTTTGTGCAAGCGTTTGAAGAGCGGTTGAATGAAACTATACAACACCGCAGTCTGAAAAGAAATGTAAGTTACAAACACTTAATAAAACTGGAATGTTATAAACTTTCCAAGCATTTGCTTGAAATTGAAGAGTACAAACCTTTTAAAATGTGGTGGTAGATGTACGTCATACTTGTTTACGACATCAACGAAAAGCGGGTCGGCAAAATGCTGAAGCTATGCCGCAGGTACCTTAACTGGATACAGAATTCGGTTTTTGAAGGTGAAATAACGGAAGTAAAGTTGAAAGAATTAATTTTGCATGCAAAAAACATTATGGAACTGGAAGAAGATAGTT
>JACQWN010000353.1 GCA_016209245.1 Bacteroidia bacterium | reverse complement strand
ATGGGGACATAATTATTTCTCCGTTTATTAGTTGGCAATATTTTCCTTCTTCAATTTTTTTGAAGTCGTCAATGGTTTGTGTTTTTTCAAGAGTTAGCATACTATTATTTAAGTTTTTTGGTGAATATATTTTTTATATTTATACGGATAAATCGAATTAATGTTGCAATATTTGGCATTTTTCAAAATTTATTTTATAAGTGTAACATACCCTTTCAGCAATTCTTCGGTTCCACAATTTGTGATTACCCTTACAACATAAACATAAGTATCGGTATTCTGGGGAATTCCTTTATAATTTCCATCCCAGGCATCATTGATATCAGTTGTTTCAAAAATTAATTGTCCCCAGCGGTTGTAAATTTTAAATTCGATAAGTTCCTTAACATCGCGTGCCGCAACATATAAAAAGTCGTTCTGTCCATCTCCGTTTGGTGAAAAGGCAGTTGGAATGTCAACAATACCCCGGTCAACCTTTACAATATATTCTTTTGAACAGCCGTGATTATCGGTTACAATATAAGTTGCAGTTTTATCGGGCGTAACAATAATACTAGAACCGCTATCACCTGTGTTCCATGTATAAGTAAGACCCGGCGATGAAGCAATGGTAAGAGTCACGCTTTCACCTTTACATAACAGCGAAGTATCGGAAATTGTAATTTGAGGGACAGGGCTTATAGTCAATGTTTTAATTATTGAATCGGCGCATCCGAATTCATTGGTGACAACAAGTTTAACTATATATTCTCCGGGATTTTCATATTCAGTATATGGATTCGATGCGGCAGATGTGCTGTTATTACCGAAATTCCAGTACCAGCTATCAATTGGTCCTTGTGTCCGGTCTTGGTAATAAACATAATAAGGAACACAAACAATGGAATCGGCGCCGGAAAAATCTGCTATTAATTCATGAACGAACAGAGGATGTGTTGTTAACAGGGTATCAAAACAATTTTCGTTACACAGGGTTACAATACAATTTTCGTAACTTTCAAGAATCAAGACAGGGTATTTTATTCCATGATAATTAAATATATGATAGATTGTATCTTCGGAAACCGGACCGGAAGATGAACCATCGCCGAAATAAAGGTTATAACTGAACAAATTACTTGTATCGCTGATAATGAAAGGAATACTAATACCACGGCAAACCGAATCGGGATAATTAATTTGTGCAAGAGGTCCTTTAACAATTACATCAATTGTATCGGTGCCGGAACATCCGTAAGTTGTCGAAAACAATAAGCTAACCCTGTAAGTATCGGGCAATTGGTAGGAGTACATTGGTGAAATTAATGAATCGTATAGCTGGTCTGATGTTCCGTCGCCGAAGTTCCACGTCCATGAATATGGGTATGGATGAATTGTAGAATCAATGAAAGTGAAAGACGGGGAAGGGACATAGCAGTCTGACATTGGCGGGTGGGCGGCAAAATGCACAACAGGATATGATTGAACATGAATATAATCGGGTAATGTCAGGGTGGTATCACATCCGAGAATAGTATCCACACCATATAAAGTAATTGAATAATAGCCGCTGTCGGAATATGTGTGACAAGCTGGAGTAAAGGCAGAAATTATTGTGCTGTCGCCAAGGTTCCATGTAAAAAGGCAAGAGTATCCAGAAATCATGGAAGTATTATTATTAAAAGATATTGAGTCGCCTTCACAGAGTTGTGTGTCAGTTGCGGAAAATAATAAATTTGGTTTTGGTGAAATAATGTACCCTGTTTTTGAAACCGAAGCGACACATCCTAAAGTATCAGTTACAGTAAGGGTTACATTTAATAATCCTTGTTGGTTGTATGTATGAACAGGATTTTGTTCGGTAGCGGAAGTTCCATCGCCGAAATACCATGTCCAAGCTATCAGGTTTGTATCACCTGGATATTCATTAATGGGAGAATCCGAAACAGATGTGTCGGTAAAAGCGACAGGGAAAGGATAGCATCCGCTGGTAGTATCGGAAATAAAACCTGGCTGCGGCTGATACACCCTCAAATGTTTTTCGGTTGTATCTTTGCAACCGTTTATATCAGCCGCTACAAGCCGTATTTTATAATCGCCGCGGGTGTAGAATGTATGAGTTATTAAATCGGTTGCACCGACAGGTGTAATTGTTCCTGCGGTATCGAGTTTTGTCCATTCAAAAATTTCAGCATGGCGGGAAGAATTATTGGAATCCAATCCATTGAATTGGACTGGTTCATTCCAGCAGGGCAGGGAATCGCTCATGCTGAAATCTGCAAGGATATCTCTGACCATAATGGTTGTGCTTACCGAAAAAGAGCATTGGTTTGTATCGTTAAATACAGTAAGAACAACAGGGAAGTTGCCTGTTTCCGGATAATAGTCTTTTGTACCCAGAATAATGCACCATCCATCCTCCAGTGAATCTCCGCCATAACATAAATCATCCTGTGTCAAGGTATCGCCATTTCCCCAAATAATACCCAGACTGTCGGCGGCTAACATCCGCAGCTCGAAGTTATAAATGTATGGTGTATCACAATTAAATGAGAAAGAAATTTGTGCTATAGGACCCCTGACAAAAACTGAATCGGTCATTGTATCGGAAAAACATCCGTTATAGCCAACAACAAGTTGAATTTCGTGCCATCCGATGGTGTCGGTAAATTGATGTTGAACATCTTGTGAATTGGCCTGTCCGCCATCCTCGAAATACCAGAGCCATTGGTCAATTAGTGTCGAATCGGTCGAGATATCAGAAAAGCTAAAAAGTCCCGAGGCGCATGTATCAGCATTTTCAATAATAAAATCTGGATTTTGTTTTGTTCCCACTTCAATCAGAACCGTATCGGTTTCGGTACAACCTAATGTATTTTCGATGGTCAGCACTGCATTAAAATCGCCGCCTGTCGTATATATATGTTGTGGATTTTGTTCATTTGAATTTGTATTATCTCCGAAATCCCAAAACCAACTTATGATTGAATCAACCGAATAGCTATTATCGGTGAAATTAACTAAAGAATCAACACAAAGCCGAACAGGAAAGGCGCTGAAGCCGGCATAAGGAGGGACAATTGAAATGCTCTGTTGAGCCTGGCTCTGACAACCACTTGTAGTTGATGCAGTAAGAGAGGCGATAAATGTTCCTGCACTTATATAACTATGAGAAGGGTTTTGAATTGTGCTTGTTGTACCATCGCCAAAATCCCATAACCATGCTGCAGCATTGTATGATTGGTCGGTAAAGGTGACTAGAAGAGTATCGCATCCATAAGCAGTGTTTGTAATAAAAGAAGCAATTATATTTTCAACATACACCGATTGCTGAATGCTATCAATGCATGAACCGCTTGCATCGGTAACAATAAGAGTAATTGTATAATGTCCTGTATCGGCGTAAATATGTTGAGGAATCTGCGCTATTGAGCTGTCACCGTCACCAAAATACCATTTGGAATTTAAACCGACAGGGGTATAAAGAAAAGAGATGCTGCTGCCCAGACAGATAGTATCATTGCTTAATGTAAATGAAGGGTTAAATTCGGTCAGTTGAATATAATCGGGCTTTATTATTGAATCGGAGCAGCCAAACTGGTCGGTTACATTAAGCTTAACATCAAAAATACCTGTTGTATCATAAACATGTGCGGGGTTAACAGTAGTAGAGGTATAGTCGTCGCCAAAATTCCAGACATAAGTATTGTTTGTGCCTGTTGAAGTATTATAAAATTGTACATTCAGAATTGTATCGCAGGTATAAGTATTATTTGCATAAAAATTTGCGACAGGAGGAAGTACAACTTGAATATATTGGTTTTTATAAACATTTGCTTCGCAAGCATTTATATCTATGATATGAAGAGTGACGGAATAGACGCCCGTATTGGAATAGATGTGTACGGGAGATTGAGCTTCACTATTACCGCCATCGCCAAATGTCCAGTTCCATTCAATAATTTCGCTGCCATAATCAGGGTCAACAGAGCTTAAATCCTGGAATATCGCCTGAAAGGGTTTGCATCCTGCTGTATTCACTGCTGAAAAATTGGCAATAGGATGTGCAAAAACCGAGATTGTTTGTGCAGCAGTATCAGAAGTTATTCCATTAGAAATTATTAGTGTAACAGTATAATTTCCCGGTTGTGTATATATTGCCTGAACATCCTGATATACCGATGTTATACCATTGCCCAGGTTCCAGAGCCAAGAGCTGAAATTACCCGTTGATGTATTTGTAAAATTTACAATTAATGGACTGCAGCCAGCGAGAGTGTCGGGAACAAAGCCGGCATTGAGTTGTGCTTTTATAGAGTTTAAAGGAATGAAAAGTAGAGAAACGATGCACAGAAGAAGTATATGGAATTTCATATTATAATACATGACGCTCAATTGTCTTACAGACGAATTGAGGTCGTCTGACTTTCGTTCGTCCACAGGACAACGAAACGTCATATTTCTATATTTGCAGAAATGAGCGCCTCTGGCGCCATGACGCTCTGTGTCATTTATCCCGTGCATAGTATAATTTAATGCCAGCATTTGATTTAGTGCATGTTATAGCTGTTTTTTATTAATTTTCACGCAAACCCGCCGTGTATGTATATGTTGTCCGCATTTTCATTTTAGCTGTCAAAATTGAAAAGTGATAATTGTTTAACAGCAGGGGTTTCAACCTGTTCATCGTTGTCTTGTTCAATAGTTTGTGGTTCTTGTTCAACTGCTGATGTTATCTCAGTTTTCTTTTTAGATTTTGGTTTTTTCTTTCTAACGGGTTTATCCTCTTTTTCATAAATTCCCGTAGCCCATTCAATTTCCATTTTTACCACTCTCGCTTCAATAATCATTTGCTTGTATAAATATAATTCATCCCGCTCCACCATTTTCTTTTGTTCCTCGGCCATCATCAGCTGGGTGTGTATTAAATCCAACTTCCGATCCAATACCTTGTCGGTCATCGCTACCAACTGGTCAATAAAATCATCCCAGTTATCGAGCAACCATTTAACTTTAGGATGATCAATCCTCATCTCATCAGTTAAAAAAAATTCTTTGGGGGTATATTCCCTGAATCGCGGGGGCTTAGGTTTTTGTTTCTCCTCCTGTTCTTGCTCTTCTTGCCTTTTCAGCCATTCCCGCTCTTCCCGCTCTTCCTGTTCGTTATATTTGTCTTCTGTCATACAATGTTGTTTTCTATGATTAAAATTTCCTTTTTATTGATTCCGTAAAGTTCGTAAATAATTTGGTTCAATTTCATTTCTGCAGAAGAAATTCTGTTCTCAATATTCTTCTTGTCGTTTGGCAATTTAGCTTTCTTCAAGTCCTTATTTAATTGAAGCAGGTTGTCAACCTGGCGAATGATGGAGTCGTGTTTAAATTTTTCGGAGGGGTTCTTTTTATTAATTTTCTTTATCGGTAATTGAGCAATATGCCCTCGTTTGACCTGTGCAAGCGCTTCGCCTTTTTCCGGATTAATAATATTTTGATAATACCAATTTAGAAATCCTGAATTCAACAATCCAAGAATATATTTCAGGTTTATGCCTTCTTTTTTAGGCAGAATTGTATAAAGATTGTCTCTAACAATAAATTGTTTTGTGTCAAGAGTCGCGATTAAATGGTCACTTGTCTGCCTAATAATAATTTTTTCTTTCGCATCATAATCGGCAGAGTAGCGAGGTTCAGCAAGCCAATCACCGAATTTTATCCAGTAGTTATTTTCCCAATTTATTTGATAACGATTCATCAAACTTCCTCTTAAAAGAGGTCTAAATAATTTATTTTTCTTCTTGTCTGAAACATAAGGTTTTTCATTTACAATATTTCTTGTTTGCTTGGGTATTCCCTTTCCTATCTGAAATGGCTTGGACCCTTGAGTTATTTTACAGATACAATCTAAAAGAGGATACATTTTGTAAAATTATTATTTCGGTATCAACAACAGATTGATAAAAAACAGGTTTATAATAATGAACAATATTGATGATTTCCGTCTTACTAAAAAGATGTTTTCGGATTTTAGATGTTTTCAAATTTAATAGCCATGTATTTGGTATAATGAAACCTAACAATCCTTTTTGAACAAGAATGTTAAGAGATTTTTCAACAAAAAGAAAATAGCTGTCAAACTGGTAATCTTGCAGTTTGTATTTCTGTAAAAAATATTCAGTTTCTGCTTTTTTAAATAATGCGCCATAAGGTGGATTGCCGATAACGACGTCAAACCCACCCTTCCTGAACACTTGCGGAAATGCTGCTTTCCAGTCAAAAGCATTTATTTTTTTCTTTTCTACGGTGCTAAAATTCAGTTGTTCATCATAAAAGTCAGGACAGATGAGAGAGTTGCCGCATTGAATATTATTGTCAAGGTCGGGTAGAACTCCTTTTTTATCAAGCCGTAACTGGTGCCCGATGGATGCCTCGGTTTCACCTTCCATTGCTTTAAGCAGTAAACTGAGTTTGGTTACTTCTACTGCGTTTGGGTCAATGTCAACTCCGAAAAGATTGTTCTGAAGAATTCTTTTTTTCTCAGTTACAGTAAGCCGCCCTTCCGGATTAATCAAATAATTTTTTTTTCTTATTTTATGAAAATTCCTTTTCCAGTAATAGTCGGTATGATAGCGCAGCAATTCAATATAGGCGCCGAGCAGAAATGAGCCGCTACCACAGGCAGGGTCAACAATTTTTATCTTGCTAATTTGCTCCGGACTTTTTCCGTCAATGAGTTTGCCAACCGTGTGTTCAACAATATAGTTTACGATGTACTGAGGCGTATAAAAGACGCCTCCTGCCTTTTGTACTTCGGGTTTCCTGTCAATGTCAATCTTTACAATGTGTCCGGGTGAAACCCTGATAACTTTTCCAAGAAATTCTTCATAAGCATTACCAAGGATTTCAACCGGCATTACTCCAAACTCATATTCACTTCTTGGTGAGTAAAGATCTTCAATAATGTTTTTGATAATCTTGTTGTCAACTTTTATTTTGTGAGAGATGTTATCCTTCTTAAAATCAAATAGTCCTGAATTGTATTTAGTATCTGCTTTTTGAAAAAATTCATAAAGATTCTTGTAGTAATTTCCCTTCTTGGTTACGGCTAATAATGTTTGAGTTTTTTCAATGCTTCTGTCTTCGCAAAAGCGAAGAAATATTATTCGGTCAATGGTTTGCTGAACAACAAAATTTATTTCGTCATTGGAAAGTTTCAAGTTGTTGTAAGAAATGCTTGTTGCCAGATATTTTCTCCATCCATCAAGCATTGCAACAAAATCTTTGTCAAGCGGAGCGCTGCCTTTTTTCTTTGTTTCAGATTTAATGTATTTGTCATGAAAACCCTGCTCAATTCCTAAGGAGTTTTCGCTTCTACAAAAAATTTTGGATAGGTCTTGGCTGGAAAACCGAAAGCATAATCAGGAAACTTAGTTGTCTTTTCACCTTTCAACTTGAATTGAAAAATAGAATCGCAATAGAATTCTGATTTGACCAGTTTGTTCTCAACATCCCAACCCAATGCATCGAAAAATCTGTTCAGGATACGAATACAAAACTGGTGTTCATCGTATCCTTTCAGCTTATACTCATCGCGGTGCAATTCGTATTCTTTTATGAGCTTTTCAATTTCTTTTTTTGCAGATTCTTTAGTCATAGAATAAAACATATATATATGTTGTCCGCATTTTCATTACCCGGTATTGTCTTCGAATAAGCCCAATTGATTCTGATCTTTCATTTTCGTCTTTTTTAATGTTGATGCCTTGCCGAATAAGTCATCAATAATCGTATTTGCTTTATCCTTATCCCACTGCTTATATAATACGTCAAATAAAATGAAATTCCAGTTATCCCTGCTAAAATATTCATTAAACAGCGGTGATTTCATTTTTCTCTCAAACTGATTCATCCTGTCTACCGGGAGGAGCATTACTTTTTTGACAGTGTTTTTAAGGTTGGAACCCCTTTGCAAAGCGCTTGTCATCGAGGTTGTACATTCCACTTCAAAAGCATATTCTACCGTATAGTTATTAATCCAGAGCAGGTCAATATCTCCGACGATTTTTGGGTTTTGAATATCTGTTAATTTGACCGGATTATCAAAACTGACAAACTGTTTGAGCTTGCCGGTTTTCTTAATCCGGGAAGTATCTATTTCATGATTTTGTTCGATTTTTCCTATGTGAATTTTATATCCTGCTTTGACGCCTGTTTCAGCAAGCAAGGCAATAATAGTCGTATGCTCTTTTTCAACGAAACCGGGCTTGAAGTTCTGCTTAATCAGCCATGCACCGCCTTCAACAGGCCGGGCATAATCTTCCAATGCTGTCTTTATGCTCGTTTGATCGGATGTTAATGAGTTAGGAAACGCTGTACTGATTGCTTCCCATATTTCTGTAAATGTGACTTTTCCCTTGGATTGCAGTTGACGGAGCACTGTCTGTTCAACTCTTTCGGAGAGCGGTATTTTTTCAAGATGCTTAACCATACTGGGATTCTTAAACCACCAGAGTTTTCCGGCAGCGCCTCCGATTTTTCCTTCTACAAAAATAAATTCATTGTCAATATGCCTTCTAAGAATTTGTTCAATATTTAACCCGCTATTCAGTTCCGAAAAATAACCTCTTTTTGCTAATTCGGGGTCTATAGCATTTATAATAATTGTATAAGGCGTCGGCTCTCCCCTTTCTGCAAGAATTTTCACTGTCGTATCAAGCACAATCTTTTCAAATCTTAATTCATCAATTTTTTCAGTTTGTACGCCGTTAGTTCCAAACGATGGTTTATGAAACCGGAGATAAAAATCACCCTGAGCCGATCCGAAGGGTTGTAATAAAGCCTTTGGCGACGGATGAGCCAATTCCTGGTGATGGATTTTATCAAATTCAAATCCTGAAAAAATTCCTGTGCGAATTGTGGTATTACGGACTTTGAAACTTGGATTATGAAATGTCAAAGTAAGATAAGCATCAGGCTTCAATACATCAAACATTCCCCTGAAACTTTCCCGCAACAAAGAATTATAAACTTCAAAATCTTTATTCTGCTTTTCGTTGTGAATGATTTCGTCCGAATCAATCTTTTCAAGATAGCCCTTGTCCATTTTCAACCAGGCAACCCATTGGAAAGATAATTCACCGTATTGAATTGATTGATCATAAGGTGGATCCGTAAAAATGTAATCAATACAGTTATGCTCACCGTATCTTTTTTTCATCTCCTTCATTAAATCCAGCCAGCTTCCGTTGTAAATAAAAGCATTTGCATCTCCTTCAACGACATCTCTGAAGCTTCTGCCGAATTTCACCTTTTCATAATATTCATTTGACTCCGTCTTAGCTTTAATTAATCCCTGTTTACCTATAATTGCGCTTTCGAATTTATTCCAGACATTTTGCTCCATGAATTCATTTGCATACCAATAACTGTGCTGTGTCCATGCTGAGCTCATTGGTCTTGTCGGACGAACAGGCGTCATACTGCTACACAGGTGAACCATAGAAGAAAAACCTATTTTCAGGAAAGCTCTTATTTCTCTGCTTGGTTCTTTTTCAATATCATTCATCAGAATGGCGAGTGCGTAAAGGTTTCTTTTTGTATATAACTCATTAATTGATTCAAATTTTTGTTTTTCTTTGAAAGGATTGCCATTGATATGATATAAAGGATTTTTAGGAAACCACTCTTTGATTTTATGCTTGTCAATCTGTCGAATCAATTGTCTGTCCGATTTGTCTAATGGATTATATCCTGTTTGGGAATCTCCGCAACACGGGCAGGAGGAATACCTGATATTTGTACATTGCCCGTTGTTCCAAATTGCGCAATCGAACGATAATTCCGCCTTGCATTTCCTGCATCTTGTCAGGTACAGCTTTTTAATTTTCTTGCTGACTTTTTTTTCGATTTTTTGAAATGCCTTCTCGAGCTTCAACAGTGAAACAGGTTTTATTGTCAGCCGGGTTATCTCGGTTGCAATTGGATTTATATCGGCAATAATCACCTTTCGTCCTGCTTTTATCGCTTCCATTGCCGTTACGCCGCTGCCGCCGAAAGGGTCGAGAACAATTCCGCCTTCGGGGCAATAGGTCTTGATATATTCACCGACAACATTCCATGTTTTACGCGACCAGTATTTGTGAAAATTATACATTGGCGTATGTGCTTCAGGTATGATTTGCCGGTTGAGATGCTTTTTTTTCTCTTGTTCAGAAGTGGATATCTCGCTTTCAAATTCTTTTTTTTTCATTTAATCTTCTCTTTCAATATGAATAATAACTCTTCTGCATATTTCAAACACTGCAGCTATCTGGGTTGCTTTTGTCGGGCCGATTCCTTCAATCTCCATTAAGTCGCACAATCGTTTACCCTGCAGGTCATAAACCGTTCCGAATTTATCTAATAAATTTTGCGCTACCTGTCCGGCGGAAATCTTTTTTGTACCATTATTAATAATGATTGCCAGTAAATCCTGTTCTGTACATTTTGACGGTCCAAGTCGCCTAAGTTTACCGCCTGCGTGGTCGTAAGTCGTTTCTGTTTCCATATCTTAATTTTTTGTCCTTGCAAGGCATTTATCCCGTTTTCAGTATAAAATGGCTAAATATTATTTTAAAGTGCAAAAATAGTAATTATTATTTATTAGAGAATAAAAAAAGGCGATGACCTAATATGGGTTAAACATTGGCTAATGTGAATTTTTCAATAATTTTATAAACCGGCTTGGATTGTGATAAAATACTTTCATAATAAATAAATTCTTCAACCTGAACGGTTTGAAAAAACATTTCTTTGTATTGATTTAGAAGATTGAGCAAAGTGTCTTTTGAACCAAGCGTTCTTATACGTCCGAAAGTGAGGTGAGGATTATATTCTCTGTTATCACCCTTGAAGCCGAAGAATTTCATTTTTTCTTCGATTTCTTTTTGAAGATTTTTTAATGGCTCAGTGCATTCAATTCCTGTCCATAATACTCTTGGATTTCTGATATTTTTGAATAGTCCAACCCCTTTGACAGCGAAATTGAATTTTTTTGTCGTATTTGAAATGTTGTATAATTCCGTGCATATTTCAGAAATTTTTTCTTCATCCGTATCGCCCAGAAACATTAATGTTATATGCAAATTGCTTTGGTCAGCCCATGAAATTTTTTCATTTCTGAGCTGCTCATGGAAATCGGCAATAGAATTAAACAGTCTTTCTTCTGCAGGAATTTTTATGGCTATAAAGGTTCTTTTCATAAAGGTTTTTATTTTTTTTCGCAAAGGCGTTATTGCTGTCTGCTACTATCGGGTGATCTGCTTTGCGTCGCTGTTGCATTCTGCTTCTAACGGCTTTTCTGCCTGCGACGCTATGGGCTGACGCTCTTTTTTCACAGGGCTGACGCCCTGTGCTACAAATATTGCACCCCTTCGGGGTTATTGTTCTTTGCATGTTTTCTGCTATTTTCACCTCTGCGTTTCTCTGCGTAAATTTTTCTGTGGCTCTCTGCTGTAAAAACATATACAATGTCCGTACGTACTAATTTAATTCGTGCAATTGGTGGCTCCTTGTGGTGAATTCCTGTGGTGAGCCTAACAGAAATTTATATATTCGCTTATTCCCTGTTCCAATTCTGTAAAATCCTTTGAATACCCGATTGAACGCAGCTTGTCTATCTTTGCCTCGGTAAAGTACTGGTACTTATCGCGTATATCTTCAGGAGTATCAATAAATTCAATCTCTGGAGAAATTTTCATCGCCTTGAAAACGCCATGAGCAAGGTCGAGGAATGTACGGGCTTTACCGGTTCCCACATTATAAATACCAGAGTTTTTACGATGATGCATTAAATAATACATAACATCTATAACATCGCCTACATAAATAAAATCCCTGCGTTGCTCACCATCTTTAAAATCAGGGCGGTGTGAACGAAATAAACGCAGCTTACCGGTTGCTTTGATTTGATTATATGCATGAAAAATAACTGAAGCCATTCTGCCCTTATGGCGTTCGTTAGGACCGTAAACATTAAAAAATTTTAATCCAGCCCAATAGTATGGTTTCTGAGTTTGTGCCAGCGCCCATTTATCGAAATCGTTTTTCGATTCGCCATAAGGATTTAAAGGTTTCAGCTTTGTAATTAAAGAATGTTCATCATCATATCCGTTTTCTCCAGCCCCGTAAGTAGCAGCCGACGAAGCATATATTAACGGTATTTGATATTCGGCGCAAGCATTCCATATTTTACGGGAGTAATTCAGATTCAGCTTGTCGAAAACCGCTTTGTTAAATTCGGTAGTATCGGTACGGGCTCCTATATGAAAAATAAATTGAACAAATTTTTCATTTTTTTCGAGCCATTCAAAAAATAATTCCCTGTCAATTTTGCCGGTAAATATTTTATTGTCAAGATTGTTTTGCTTTTCAGGCCGGGTAAAATCGTCCACAAGAATAATGTCTTTGTAGTTTTCGGTATTTAGCCTAGCTACTAGATTGCTACCAATAAAACCTGCTGCCCCTGTTACTATAATCATAAATCTAAAATCATTCATTCGTGTTTTCTTAACGCTGTCAGGAGCTTCGCACGCTGACAGGTTAAAATTCCAAATTCCAAATCATAAATCCTGAATCCTAAATCCTAATTACCTTCCTCCTACACATCCGATAATATCATTTCCGTTAGCATATAAAAGAAGTCCGACAAGCAATATCATTCCTACTATCTGTGCATGTTCAAGGAATTTATCGCTTGGCTTACGGCGCGTAATTATTTCGACAAGGAGAAAGAGCACATGTCCGCCATCCAAAGCGGGAATAGGCAATATATTCATAAAAGCAAGAATAATTGATAATAAGGCGGTCATTTCCCAGAAAGCAGACCAATCCCAAACCGGAGGAAATAATTTCCCGATTGTGCCAAAACCGCCGAGGTGTCTCGCTCCTTCTTTTGTAAATACAAGCTTAAATTGTTTAACATATAAAATTAGTGTTGAAAAACCCTTTTTTATTCCTGCCGGAAATGATTCAAAAAAGCCGTATTCGGTTTTTTCACTTTTAAAAAAATATTCAAAAGGTCGGGGAGCTACACCAATTGTACCTTCTTTTGTAACTTTGAGCTTGAAAACCAATTCAGAAGTATCTCTTATTATATGGAGAGCGATTTCTTTTTCTTTGTATTTGACAATTTCATTCCGGAAGTCAAAGAAAAATGGGGTCGGGGTACTATTAATAGCAATAATGCTGTCGTTTTTCTTTAAACCGCTGTTTGCAGCGGGCAGTCCGGGAAGAACGGAATCAATAATAAAAGGATATCTTAATGAAATAAAAGGAGATTCTCCTTTTGCAATAATTTTTTGTCCAAACTGAGGGGGAATATCAATATTTATGATTTGTCCGTTACGTTCAACCGTAAGAGTCCTGGCATCATCAATTAAGATATGATATACGACGTCTTGTAATAAATTGATTTCATAAGCATCCGCTTTTATAATCTTATCACCATGCTGTAAACCAAGCTTAAGGGCAATCGAATCGCAATAGATTCCATATTTTGCATTTTTCATGGGAATATTTTCTTCGCCCCACACAAATAATACAAAAGCATATATGAATAAAGCGAGAATAAAATTAACGACCACACCGGCAAGCATTATTAGCAAGCGTTGCCATGCAGGTTTTGTTCTGAATTCATAAGGTTGGGGAGGTTTTTTCAGTTGTTCCCTGTCGAGCGATTCATCAATCATACCGGCAATTTTTACATACCCGCCAAGCGGAATCCAGCCGATACCATATTCTGTTTCGCCTTTTTTGAACTTATAAATAGAGAACCATGGATTAAAAAAGAGATAAAATTTTTCAACCCTTGTTTTAAAAATTTTTGCAAAAACGAAATGGCCGAGTTCATGCAGAATGACAATAATTGCCAGACTCAAGAGTAATTGTAATATTCTGATAACAATATCCATAAATATTTAGATAAGAGAGGTTTGCGATGTAGAAACGCACGGCTGTACGTCTCTACATCGCAAACTTCTCTT
>JACQWN010000352.1 GCA_016209245.1 Bacteroidia bacterium | reverse complement strand
TCTTTCCCTGCGAAATTTGGAATGTAGAGACGTTGCATGCAACGTCTCTACATTCCAAATTTCGCAGGAGGGAGGCTAACGGCATGAACTATATCCGCTTATATTTCCTGAAATTCCGGATTTTGATTTGATGAAAGCCCTCAATAACGGGCTTTTACTGCGTCATTACCAAGCATCGGATCCTCAAAAACTATTGTCGGCAGAATATTATTACGAATATAAAATCGCAAAGTCGTACGAAAAAATGTTAAAATTTACATAAAGTCGTACGAAAAAATGTTAATTGATACAAAAATTTAATGGATATTTTATAAATTTGCCCTTTGAATTATTTTAAATTCTAAAACAAATTAGAGTCATATGCAAAGGTCAGAATTAGACGACCTTAGGCGGTGGAAGAATTCACCCTCACGAAAACCTTTGATTATCAAAGGAGCCAGACAGGTAGGCAAAACATGGCTTTTAAAAGAGTTTGGACGCACTAATTAGTGTCTGTCCATAAACTCTGAATATGACACGAATTGCACGAATTAAAAATATTTTTTTCCTGTAAATTCGTGTAATTCGTGTCGATATATTTATTTGTGTATTGACATTACAGACAGACACTAATTATGCTCAGACAGTTTATATTAATCTTGAGAAAAACAAAAGATTTAAAACATTATTTGAAGATGATTTTGATATCAAAAGGATAATAATTGCACTGCAGACCGAATCGGGTGTGGTGATTCAAGCAGAAAATACTCTAATCATTTTTGATGAAATCCAGGAAGTTCCGGAAGCATTGACTGCCTTAAAATATTTCAATGAAGATGCTCCTGAATATCATATCGCCACTGCGGGCTCGTTACTTGGTGTTATATTGCATTCTCATATTTCATTTCCTGTTGGTAAAGTCGAATTTATGGAATTGTATCCGATGACATTCCATGAATTTCTCCAAGCAGCCGGCGAGATGGGTTTGGTCGAAATACTCAGAACTAAGGACTGGAAATTAATAACTACCTTCAAATGCAGAAATTGATTTTCTGGTGCAATGCGGTGAGAATATTTTTCCATTGGAAGTAAAAGCAAACGAAAATTTGCAAGCAAAAAGTCTTAAAGTATGTTGCAGCAAATTCCAAACCATGCCTGCAGTCCGGACATCTTTGTCAGATTTCAGAAAGGAAGGCAGGTTCATTAATATTCCCTTGTATTCAATTAATGATCTGAATGAAATAATATTTTCCGGCTAATTATGTATAGATTATTATTGCAAATAAGTACTATTATTAAGATAAAGCATTACAATATTTTCATAATATTTTATATTATATCCTTTACCGACTATCCACAAGTTACATACGAACATTTATCAACTACCGGCATATATGATTTTCTTGATGAGCTTGCAAACGATAAGGTGATTTGCCTCAACGATGCGATAAAGCCATTTTCACGTAAATATATAGCTGAAAAACTTCTTGAAGCAGGCGATTCACAAGAGACGCTTACAAAACGGCAAAACAAGGAGCTGAAATTTTATTTAGATATATATACTTTTGAAAATAAACCTGATAGCAATATATATACAGGAAAGAAAACCGACTTAACGAAAAAAAAACCTGTGGTGAGCCTGTCGAACCATACAAATCTTGCTCTTTCATTTTATCCGCCTGGTTTGTTCTATGCAGAAAACGGCAAGAATATTACGATTAAACCCATCTATGGAATTACATATTCCTTCAATGAAAGGGGAGATATGCGACATACATGGGGCGGGTTTGCAGTAGTCGCGAATCTTGGAAAACATATCGGTATATATGGAAGTGTAAGAGATAATTATTCCACGCAGATTCTAGCATTTCCCGCGTATTTCTCTATGGAACCGGGCGGTACTTATAAACTTAATGAAGGGGGGCGTAAAGGGGGCGACTGGAGCGAAGCACGTGGAGGAATTACTTATGGATGGAAATGGGGCTCTTGCGGAATTATCAAAGACCATATTGCATGGGGAACAAATTATCATGGAGCTAATATCTTTTCCGGCAGAACACCTTCATTTCCTTTGATTAAAGTTGATATTGACCCGTTCAATTGGTTTGAATTTGATTATTATCACGGATGGTTAATCTCCGAGGTGATTGACAGCGCAAGATCATATTATACTCCTATCGGTACATACAGGGCTGTGTATCGTAATAAGTTCATCGCAGCAAATATGTTGACTGTCCGCCCATGGAAAACTCTGAATATCTCTATGGGTAATTCTATTATTTATAGTGATGTAAATGCCCAACCGGGATATTTAATTCCTTTCCTTTTCTTTAAATCGGTTGACCATACCATCAATTATGGAATCGAAAATCAGAATGCTCAAATGTTTCTAAATGCCAGTAGCCGCCTGATTAAGCATGTACATGTTTTTTTTACTTTATTTATTGATGAATTATCACTGAAAAGAATAACTGATCCAAACGAGAATAATTTCATAAGCTTTAAATGCGGATTGAAATTTACCGATCTGCTAATTCATAATTTATCCGTTACAGGCGAATATACCCGTTCAAGCCCAATAGTTTTTAAACATAAGGTTCCTGCTACAACATTCACTTCAAATAATTTCAATCTTGGACATTTCATGGTTGACAATTCCGAAGATTACTACGCTTGTTTAGAATATAAACCTCTTCCCAGATGCAGTATTAAAGGGGAATTTATCTATTCGGTTCATGGAAACGATTATCAATACATGAATAGTGATGTAACAATTTACCCTTTTATAGCAGCAAAAACATGGGAGCAGAAAATCGCTCAGTTGTCAATATCCTGGCTGTTTTTGGAATGCTCACAGATATTTCTAACCTACAGGTACAGCGATATAAAGGGATACGAAACCGACGGTTTTTCTTCATTATATTATTTGAATCTGTTTACACCCGATTTTTATCAAGGTAAGAAAAATACAATTTCAATAGGTATAAATTATTGTTTTTAAAAATGAACCTTTCTATTATAATGGATGTTGAGTGTTTTGAGCATAGCAAAAAACGTATCGAAACATCCGTTATAAATTTTTATAGCTTTAATAAAACGTAACCGTTCACAAATATAAATTGAAAAATAGAAAATTAAGCCACAGATTACACAGATTTTCACAAATTATTTTTTAATTGAATTTGTTAAATATCTGGTAATCAATCAAATCGACATGAATAATATATTTTTAACCCCGTGAACGGTTACAATAAAACAAATGAATAAATGAATAAGAAACAAAGAGCTTTCATAATATTATTAGATATACTGGTTGTATTTATTTCTTTTATTATTTTTATCTGGATAAAACCTGCCTCAAGAAGAATATACCTCCCAAAGTATATCATTCCTGCTATTATTTTGTTAGTTCTGTGGCTAATCATTTCGGTAATATTTAAGAAATATAAAATTGAAGAATATTTTAACCGGCGAAAAATTTTCATTTCTATTCTTGCGTGTAATTTTTCTATTTTCGGATTCTCTAGCCTGTTTCTCTATATTTTTCAGCTAGGATATTTTTCACGGCTTATTGTGCTTGGAACATTTATACTACCTACTATTATTGAGTTTGTTCTGGGCTATATAATTTATTCCATTTTTAAAGCAAGGCCTGTACCATCTGTTGATGAGATAGCTATTGCTCCCCTCGTTCCTGTTGAAAAAGAAAAATTCAAACGACCTGATAAGCCCTTATATTTACCGCATACTGATATTGTTGATTCAATTGTAGAATTAGCAAGTGAAAATGTATATTCTTATATCGCCGATTATATTGAAATTACCGAGCCAAAAACATACGTCATAGCGACAACTACGATTTTTAATATTATTAGTCTTCCCGGCAAAACTGTTAACAATATTATCAATTTATTAGAAATTAACGATATAAGAAGAATTAATAAATTTTTTGAAGCTGTTAATCGAAAAATACCTGTCAATGGATATTTTGTTTCATGCGTGGAAACACAGGATAGCAGAAAACGGAGACTTACAAGGAAGTATCCTTTAATTATTTCATATCCATATTATTTAATAGATTTTATTTTTAAACGTGTATTTCCAAAAGTCTGGGGGTTAAAGAAACTCTATTTTCTTATCACAGCAGGACGAAATCGTGTTCTATCAAAGGCGGAAGTGTTGGGGCGTTTGGTTAGTTGTGGCTTTCAAA
>JACQWN010000351.1 GCA_016209245.1 Bacteroidia bacterium | reverse complement strand
GGCATTTGAAAAATACCAAAAAGTGTAAACTACTTTGAAGCGATTTTGAAAAATGCCAATATTTCAAAGAACTTTTTTAACTTTGCAATTAATTCCTTTTTATATCAAGGATTTTGACATTACAGACAGACACTAATTAGTGTCTGTCCATAAACTCTGAATATGACACGAATTGCACGAATTAAAAAAATTTTTTTCCTGTAAATTCGTGTAATTCGTGTCGATATATTTATTTGTGTATTGACATTACAGACAGACTCTAATTAGTATTATTATTCAGATAAAACAGACTTAATGATAGCATTTCCTTTCGGAGACATATACCGGATAAAGTAAATACCAGGGTCACAACCACTTAGATCAATAGTACCATCACAAACATTAAAGCAGGTCGCATCACTATAAGCGGTTGAAGCGGTAAGAGCAGGAGGTTCATTAATAGTTGCTGATGCCGTGTCAGTACAAAGGTTGGCGTCAGACATAGTTAACGTATAAGTTCCCGGTGTGGTTGCATCACATGTAGAATTAGTGCCTCCGGTGCTCCATGTATATAAGTATGGCGTTGTTCCGCCCGTTACTGATGCAATAGCAGAACCGTCTGTGAATCCAAAACAAGATACATCGGTTGTTGTGACAATAGCTGTCAATACGGCAGGTTCTGCAATGGTGACGGTAGCTGTGGCAGTATTCAAGACCTGATCTGTGGCTGTTACAGTATATATTCCTGCACACAATGCCGTTTCGGTTGTATCGGTTCCACCGCTTGACCATGTATATGAATAAGGCGGTGTTCCTGCCGATGCTGTGACTGTAACTGAGCCGTCACAATTTCCGTTACATAATACATCTGAAAATGAAGAAATAACTGCCGTTAGAATTGCCTGCCCGCTATTTATTGTCACATAATCTTCGATTGCACAACCTCCGGCATCAGTGATGCTTACATGATATGTTCCGGGACAAAGGTTGTTAATTGTCGGGTTGCCACTTCCGTAATTAAAGGTCATTTGCCAGTTGTCAAGTGTACCGCCTGTGGAAGTGCAGGTTACGGACAATTGCCATATCCCGTTGGCAGCTTGTCCGTTATTAAAATCAGAAAAGCTTCCCATAGGAATGAATGTACCTGTATACGGCGCCGTACCACCCGATATCGGACCATTTACACCACTCATCGAAAAACAAGTTGCAGTATAATTATCGTCTGTCCAACCGATACCGCCTGTCAGTTGTACAGAATCTGCACTGGGGTGGTGAATGCCGGTAATCGTACCTGTGATAGAATTTGTCGTTGTCCTGTTCCAGCCGGAATAATATACATTATAGCTCAAAGGTGGTGTTGAATTCATTTCTACAAGACAAAAATCACAATAAGAAATAAAAAAGACAAAAATTTTTTGGGCTTTTTTATTTCTTATTGATGCCGATTAATTATCTGATAACATCAATTTTCTTAGTAATAACATTATCGCCTGTCTGAACTTTTATAATATATGTACCTTCTGCAAATGAAGCCATGTTTATCTTAGTGGTTGCGGAAGTACTTTGAATATTTGCTACTGATTTGCCAAGAATATTATAAATATTAATTGTTGAATTCTCAGCATCTGTAACATAAAGAACATTTTTTACAGGGTTCGGATAAATATTAATCAGATTATTATTGGTTATTTGGTTTGTACCAATACTAAAATCAATACTAATATCATCCAAAAATAAAATAAACTCATTTGCATTGCTATATGCATGAAATCCAATATAATAAGTTCCACTGGCAGAAACAGTAAATGGAGTTGTTGATAATTGATACAAAGTATCAGCAATATTATCAAGATCCACTAGTAAAGTAGTTAATGATGCCGGATCTTGTGATGTTCCGATAAATACATTCAGTTTTTCCGGATAGATAATTCCAAGATAAGCATTTGCCCTGTAATAAAAATCGAGTTTATAATTGGTTCCGGAGTTTAAGTTGAGACAAGTAGTGATTAACCAATCATCGGCAGGTGTTATTCCATCTTCATTATACTGATATGCAGTAAAATTAGTTCCGGAATTTGCATAAGTAGTTCCTTGGTAAATACCCCATGTGTAAGCATCTAAATTTGCATTATTAATAATCCAGCCTGTAAGATTTTCAATTGCTTCAAAGCCCATAGAAACAGGAACTGCTAATGGAGCAATATGAGTGGTTTGCCCTGTGAAAGTATCATTAGAGTTATTTCCATCGCCGGGCAAAGTAGTATAAGCAGAAATATCATAAGTGCCGGCAACAGATAAATTAACAGTTGCAGTAAATGAATATTCGAGAGTATCGCCGGAAGCAATAGTGCCGATTGCAGTTTCTGTTACAGGTGCACCACCGTTGACAGTATAAGAAACAGAAACATTAGTAACAGCATTGATGCCAAAATTTTTAATGAGAACCGTTACTGTTTCATTTGATAATCCACAAGCCGGCAGAGGTGATGTAATACCAATAACACCGGCATCATCACCCAGGCAACCTGTTCCGAGATTTGATACAATAAACGATCCTGTAATTCCTCCAGGTGTTGTAGTACCGCCAACCTGAATTCCATTATATAAAACTTCAAGGTAACCTGGATCAGCAATTCCTGGCTGTGTTTCGTCAACATAAACAAAATTATAGCAATCGGCGTTAAAAACACAATAATTATCAGTAAATTCCTGAGCCCAGGGATATGAATCATGATGATACAATGTGTCATTAGTCAAAGTATTAATTATATCCCA
>JACQWN010000350.1 GCA_016209245.1 Bacteroidia bacterium | reverse complement strand
TATAATCAGTATTACCTTTTGAATCGGTATATCCAACGATTTCGAAATACAGACTTGGATTTTCATTCATAAGCTTATATAGCTTTTCCAACTCTATCATTGTTTCACGGGTAAGAGAATATTTCCCGAAATCAAAAAAAACAGCTTTGCTGATATAATATTCGCCTGATGCAACTTCTTCAGGAATCATTTCAACATTAAGAACGAGATTTGAACGTGCATACATCGGAGGAATATCGAGTATTTCAACTTTCTGCAAGTATTTATCTCCTTTAAAGATAATTTTATAGCTTCCCGGCTCAATAAAAAATGAATATTTTCCCGAACCTGCTGCCGGATTTACAGTACCGGCATTTATTGAATTATTAATATCTGTAAAGCTGACTTTAAAAGAATTATCTAATTCCTTGTTATCCTGTAACGAAATAGTGCCTTTTATTTCTATCAGTTTTGGCGCAGGATTTTTTATTGCAGTGCTTTCTGTTGTTTTTGTTTCTGTTGTCGTGCTTTCACTAAGTTTAGTATCTGTTGATGTACTTTCGGCCGGTTTGGTTTTGGCTACCGCACTTTCAGCCGGTTCGGTTTTGGTTACCGCGCTTTCGATCGGTTCGGTTTTGGTTACCGCGTTTTCGGTCGGTTCGGTTTTGGTTACCGCGTTTTCGGTCGGTTCGGTTTTGGCTACCGCGTTTTCGGTCGGTTCGGTTTTGGCTACCGTACTTTCGGTCGGTTCGGTTTTGGCTACCGTACTTTCGGTCGGTTCGGTTTTGGTTGATGTGCTTTCTAATGGTTTATATTTAAAAGCTGTAATATTTTCTGCTGTTGATTTATCATCAATTTGATTTTCTAAAGTCCCTAATGTATTGTGGATACTGAAAATAGTATTGATTGCAAGGTTATTTATATTCAGTCCGGCGATAGCAATTTCATCAGGGGAAATCATTGGGGAAAGCTTAATGCTATCAATTTTATTTTCAAGCTGAATTGCAAGTTGCTGTTTTATTTTTAATGCTTTTTCTGCAATTACTGCAAGTGGCTCGGTATTAGTATTTATTTCGTATGTGACTTCCTGTAACAAATTCACCTTATTATTCAGTGTTTTTGCTTCCTGGTTAACCTTTTCAAAATTAGAGACTACATTAAACTGCTGTTCCGACATCCGTTTCGATTCCCCTTTCAGATATGCAATCTCGGCTACTAATTGCGCCTTATCATCGAGCAGTTTTGTTTTTATTTGTTCATTGCTTTCAAGGTTGATTTTTTCATCTAATTGTGTAGCAAATATTTTGCGTTGTTCAAGAGTATCTGCAACAATCTGAATTTCTTCTTTAATTATTTCAAGCTTGTTCTGATGAAAAGCCAGTTTCCTGGCTTTCTCAGCAAGAAGATTTCTTTCCTGAGCAAGCTCATTTTCTATTGGAATAAGTGTTTCTTGCAAGGAGTCCTTTATAAGTCCATCTGCCAAACCTTTTGTTTCTTCGGCTTGATTCTGAAAGTCCTCTGCTGATAAATCAAGTTTTTTGGCAAGATTATAAGCCATAATTGATAATAATATTGCTTCCTTTTCTATCTGTTTTGTTTTCAATATTTCAATTTGACGCTGATCTTCGTTCTGAATAGATTGTGCTTCAATAAGAATTGACTCCACTTCCTTTTGCTTATCTTTTGCAAGTAAATTTTTTCTTCCGCAATTAAATATGCAATATCTGCTTCTTTTTTTAACTCCCTTGCTTTAGCGAGCAATTTTTCGACATCTTCATAACAAACTCTGATAATTTCATTTACGGTCATGTCGGGCTGCAAATCAATTTCAATCAAAGGAAATTCAAATCCTGCTTCAGCTTCTTTTTCATTTATTTTTTTTGTCTTTAATTTTGTTTGTAAAGTAAAATCCCCCCGGTCTTCGTCCTGAATTTCCGCAAGGTTATTTATGCTCTGTTTTGAAAATTTTTCAACGGAAAGACTTGAGGAAATTTTAATCCTGAAAATATCTTCATTGCCATAGCCCTTGAGTGAAATCATGGCTATATAACCCTCTGTTCCATCGTTTACCGGGGAAAAAAATTTGTCATCTTCCATAGTATTGATGGGAAAACCGATATTAATAGGAGTGGACCACTCATTTTCGCCGACATATTTACTGTAAAAAATATCAAAACCACCCATATTATAATGTCCCTGTGAACAAAAAAATAAAGTTTTATTATCTTTTAACATAACCGGATTTTCTTCGTTGAACATAGTGTTGATAGTTTGGCCAAGGTTTACTGCAGGACCCCACTCTCCGTCTGCCTCAAGCTGGGATTTATAAATATCTGCACCCCCATATCCGCCTTCTCTTTGACTTGAAAAATACAATGTTTTTCCATCGGCACTAAACCATCCTGATGTTTCCCCTCCTTTTGTGTTAATATTTTTATTAAGTTTTTCCATAGGTGACCATTTCCCATTGCTCCATTTAGAAATATATAAACTAGTGTATTCAATATTTCCAGTTCCAACTTCATCTCTTGCCAATAACAATATATTTCCATCGTGGGACAATGAAATACAGCGGGTGCCATAATCAGCTTCAAGCATGTCGGTAATTTTTTTAGCTTTTGTCCAATTGCCATCAACCTTTTTTGAAAAATAAATATCTTCATCAAATCTGCCTTCATCTACTATAACCTCTTCAGCAGCTTGGTCAGTCTGTTTTTTCGTAATATTTATTTTTTCAAGATTGTAGTTCCTGCGGGATGTAAAAAACAGTTTAGTTTCGTCACTGGAAATAACCGGGTTATATTCAGGATATTCAGAATTTACTTCAAGCCCCAGATTAGTAATCTCAACAAAATTATGCTCGGAAAGCAATAACAGGTCTTTGGCATTCCGGCACGATTGAATCAGCCGGTTGACTTGCTCAAGCTGCTCTAAATCGGAAACCTCAAGATATTCTTCGTATTTCTGATAAGCATAAATTGCCTTATCAAATTCAAAAATGACTCTGTAAGCATTCCCAAGGGAAAAAAAGGCATCGGGCGGGGCTTGAGTTTCATTTACCGAACCGGTTTTATAATTAAAAGTAATGTTCTTAACGGCTTTTTCAAGATATGGAAAAGCATAGTAATTATACAGAGGATCCTTTAAGTAGCATTGCCCGATCCTGTAGTTAAGATTTGCATTGTAGTTCGCCTGATATGTATCATTATTGTATATTTCGAGATATATTGGGAGTGCTTTGTCATATGTATCATATAAAATGTAGTATTCAGCATCGAGGAACATTTTTTTAAATTCCTTTTTATCGAGTTGCTGCGCAAAACTATTTAAAACAGGAAATATATTCAAAACGGAATAAATTATGACATAAACAAAGTTGGCAGTTGGCACTTTGCTAACTGCTCCTGCCATTTTGCGGGACCGACTGCAAACTTTAATATAAAAAAGAAATTTTTTCATGAATTCAGGGTTAAATTAAGTTTGTCGAAGAATTTATAAACATCTGCATGAATTTCTTCGGGAAGAAAATTTCTGCTTACGGCTTCGCGATTGATTATCATATCGAAAGTTTGATTTAATCTTTGAAAAAGCGATGTTTGTTGCTCAAATAAGATTCGCTTACCATTGACTTCTTTGAATATATTGGCGTCAACATTATTCCATGTGCATCCCGGAGGTAAAGTGAGATTTTCACCAATAAAAAAATCCTCAACCATTTTTTGCATATGAGTGTTAAACAAGTTCCATTCTGTTTCATTTCTTTTATCTAGAATTGCTCTTTGCCAAGCAGATGGGACAAGCAAATAATTTTCAATATTTTTTCTGCTCCATTCAAATAAGGCAGGGTTTTCGGGATCCGGATGAAAAGATGTTTCTTCAGAATCAAAATCAAAAAGATGTATTCGTTTTACATCTGGAACAATTTTCTTCAACCCTGTAA
>JACQWN010000349.1 GCA_016209245.1 Bacteroidia bacterium | reverse complement strand
ATTTTACAGGTAATAAATTTTTCATAAAACCGCCGGATAATGACAAAACCTGACGAAATAAATCTGCTGGTAAAAAAAATTAAAAGCAGTCTGCAAATAAAATCAATCATATTGTTTGGGTCTTATGCTTATGGCAATCCATCAAACGAAAGCGATATTGATTTGTGTATCGTTACTAACGAATCACGAAGGCAGCTCGATATTATCAGAGATATAAGGAAATTATTGATGCCGTTTATTACTAAGCCACTTGACTTGTTAGTTTACGGCGAAGATGAATTTAATTATAGAGCTGCAATTAGAAGTACATTGGAGTACAAAATAAAAACCGAAGGAGTTATTCTGTAATGAGTAAAGTTGAAATAACAAAAGAATGGTTTTTTAGTTTCGTATATTTGCTATTGATATTCAAATCTCGACGATAAAGCAATGGCGCTCTATAACAAAATGTGGGATGAAAAATTCAGTAAAAAATAGATGGATACCAAAATGAACCCTAATAAATTCCAAAATAAATACCGTATTCAATCCACACGTATGCCGGGATGGGATTATTCACGCGGCGGAAAATATTACGTGACGATTTGCACTAAAAACCATGATTGTTATTTCGGTAATGTGATTGACGGCAAAATGAGGTTGAATGAAATGGGTATAATTACCGATGAATTCTGGCGTGAAATTCCAAAACATTTTCCACATACATGGTTAGATGAATATGTCGTGATGCCAAATCATGTTCACGGGATTGTTGTAATGAAACGATTGACAATAACAAAACATAATGACGATCCGCATATTGGGAATGCCGTTGACGTGGGGAATGTAGACGCCCAAATTGGGCGTCTACTACGTCCCAAACGACACAAATGCCCCAAATGCACGGTACAATCCCAGCGGATAGAAAAAACATTTTATCAAACAAAAAATTGATCCCCAATTGGAAATCCGGTTCATTGGGGGTTATCATCAACCAATACAAACGAATTTGTACATTAACATTTCAACGTAAAAATTATATTTTCAATTGGCAATATCGTTTTTATGACGAAATAATCCGTAATGATGATCGTTTGCGCCAAATACGCGCATACATCCGTGATAATCCACTAAATTGGAATAATGATGATTTTTTCAAAAAATAAATTTGTTTTTATCCTGATAAATTTATGAAAAGAAAGCTTTACATTTCATTTACATTGCTTATAGCTTGTAGCTTTGCTAACGCACAAAACCTCCTGTATGACATGCTGGTGGGCGACACAGCCATAATTACCGTAACCGGTGCCAATGGCGCTATTCAATGGCAGGAAAGTACCGACAGTCTTATATGGACGGATATTCTATATGCCACTTTTAATACTGTAACGCTGATTACTACGGCATCGGGTACTGGAATGAGATTCTTCAGAGCCGAAATAACCGACTCGCTTTGCCCCAATGCTACTCTATTTTACAGTTCAATTATTCGTTATAAAATCATTACAAATACCAATCAGGTTCAGGTCGGCGAATGGTTCCACGGGGGAATTGTTTTTAATACCGAAACAAACGGATATGGACTTATTTCACCGCCATGCGATCAGCATGTCTTTACAAGATGGGACTGTTACAGCGACAATATTCTGCTCGGCGCTTCAAGTACAACCGACGGCGCTGCAAACACAGCCGCTATTGTTTCAGGATGCGCTTCTACAGACCTGCGTGCAGCAAAAATGTGCGATACACTAGCTTTATATAATTTTAACGACTGGTATCTTCCGGCGATTGACCAGTTGCATTGGCTTATTACAAATCAGGACATTGTGGGAGGGTTTAGCTCTAATTCCTGGTGGAGTTCAACCGAATATGATGCAGGTAATGCCTGGGCTCATTCCATTGGCTCCGGCTCGATTCCCAGTGTTCCATTTTACGGTCCCAAGATTGGTGAGATTCATATCCGATGTATCAGAACATATTCCCCATCTGAAAATTCAGGGCATTTATTTTCAATAGCAACGGTCACTAATCAACCGGTAACAGTCACTATAAATACGAACCCTGAAAACCAGATCAAATGCTTTGGCGGCAGTGTGAGTTTTTCTGTTACCGCCGACGGTACAGCACCCTATTCCTACCAATGGAAAAAAGACGGCGGTATTATTCCTGGTGCAAATGAAAGTATTTACACGGCAAATAATATTGCACTTTCAGATGAAGGGCTTTATATCTGTGAGGTAAGTAATCTATGCCGGAGCATTACCAGCGACACCGCTGAATTAAGAGTTATTGATATTATTGCTGATGCCGGTTTGGATGCAAGAATCTGTAATGGCGGGGACACTTCCTTGCTGGCTACTGGCAGTAGCAATTATCCTGCAGAATCGGGTACGCTTTCATACAACTGGAGCCCGGCTACCGGCTTGAATAATCCTTCTGTCGCCAATCCTGTTGCAAACCCTGTTATCACAACAAATTATATACTAACCGTATCAGACCTGCTAGGCTGTACCGGAACAGATTCCCTTTTGGTTACCGTGGGTAATCCTTATCCGAACCAACGGTTGTGTTATGTGACCGTAGATACTATTACCTGGAAAAATAGAATAATATGGGAAAAAGCAGCTAATGTCAGCACCGCGGGTTTTATTATCTATAAAGAAATCGGAACGGAAGATTATGACAGCATGGCTTATGTCGCTTTCAACAGCCCGTCTTATTTCATTGATCTAACCAGCAATCCGGAATCAAAGGCTGAAAAATATAAAATTGCGGTTATTGATACCTGTGGCAGAAAATCGGAATTAAGCTATTATCATAAAACCATGAAACTTGCAGTAGCGGCATATTCTACGACCATGCAATTGCTTTGGACCGGCTATGAAGACGAAAGCGGCATTTTTGTTCCGGATTGTTATATTATTTACCGGGGCTCAGCCCCCGACAATTTAGATTCCATTGACTTCGTATCAGCCGAGGATGTTACCATATACACCGATGAGAATATTTTTGACACTTATTATTATTTAATCGGCGTACGAAAAGCTGGCGGCTGCACAAGCGGAAAAGAATCCGATGTCATTTATTCATTTTCCAATTATAAAAAAAATACTGCTGAAGGAATTAAACAGATAAATAGTGCCAATGAAATAAATATCTTTCCAAATCCCTTTCATGACAAGACAACTGTGGAGATAATAAATCGGGGTGGAAATAATATAATTAAACGGATTGCAATAACCGATATTACCGGCAAAGTAGTAAGATGCCTGGAAAATATTGATAATACAATGGTTGAGATTGACCGTGGAAATCTGGAAAAGGGGCTTTATATACTGGAAATTTTCACGAATAAAGTGTACAGAAGTATTTTTGTAATACAATAAGATAATTAGTGTCTATCCGTAATGTCATGAAATACAAAATATAATGGAACGCTGATGACGCGGATTGTTATGATTTTCACTGATTTAAATCATAAAAAATCAGCGTCATCTGCGTTCTATTTTGACTTTATGGATGGACACTAATTAATAATTTTTTAATCTCTATTTTTATGAAAAACCAATTTATTTTTCTAGTATCTGCATTCATGCTGGTTATAATTCAGGCAAAGAGCCAGAATTATCAATATGCCATGCTTCCCGGCGATACTGCCGTTCTTTCAGTAACAGGCGCAAATGGTTCTGTTCAATGGCAGGAAAGCACCGACAGCCTTGCATGGACAGATATACCCGATGCTACATTTAACATGCAAATTGTTATCACAACTGCTTCGGTTACCGGTAAGAGATTTTTCAGAGCTAAAGTAACTGATACTCTTTGTCCCAATGCCTCCCCTGTTTATAGTGATATCATCAGACATAAAATTATGACAACCACTATACAGGTTCAATCAGGCGATTGGTTTCACGGTGGAATAGTTTTTTTTACCGACAGCGCCGGAAGCGGATTAATAGCTCCGCCGCAAGACCAAAGTATTAGCATGGAATGGGGTTGTTTGACCATGCCGGTTCCTACAGCCCGGAGCTTTAGCGATGGCGCTGCCAACACAGCCGCCATTGTAGCATTTCATGATAGTTTACCGGATTTTTACAATAACCCCGCCCAATGCACACAGATTCTTTCAAGCAACGGCACCGTTGCAGCGAAATTATGCGATACATTAACCCTGTATGGCTATACAGACTGGTATCTGCCTGCAATCAACCAGCTAGTTTTATTGCATCAGCACCAGGCAATGGTCGGCGGGTTTACCGGTAACCACCATTACTGGAGCTCTACCGAAGATACCGTTCCTCACTTGTATTATGGTATTTCTGTTTATGTGGGCTGGTATATGTACTTTAATAATCCGCCGCCAAATTATAGCCCTAAATGCTGGCAGTATTATGTCCGCGCAATAAGATCGTTTACACCTTCTGAAAATTCAGGACGTACAATTTGTACAACAACCGTAGCCAATCAACCTGTAACAGTTGATATTGACCAAAATCCCATTAACCAGGTAAAATGCACGGGAGGCAGCGCTTCTTTTTCAGTAACGCCAAGCGGCACATCACCGTATTTTTATCAATGGAAAAAAGATGGTGCAGATATTCCAGGCGCAACAGAAAACATGTACGAAATAAGCAATCTTGACCTTGCTGCTCAAGGAATTTATTCATGTGAAGTAAGTAATTTATGCCGAAATATTGTTAGCGACGAAGCGGAGCTGAAAGTTATTACTATTATTGCCGATGCAGGAACAGATGCACAAATTTGCAACGGACAAAGTACAACATTGTATGCTGCAGGAAGCAGTAATCATGAAGAGGAATCCGGCTCATTTAGCTATACATGGAGCCCTGCAACTGCTTTAAATAATGCTGACACAGCCAATCCTGCTGCAAATCCTGTTGTTACTACTAATTATGTTACTATTATTACCGATCAGTTAGGCTGCACAGGAACCGATACCGTCACGGTCATTGTAGCAAATCCTTATTTTGTTACTGTAGATGCACAGACCGGGAAAAATAAAATTCTATGGGAAAAAAAATCCGGTGTGGGCACTGTCGGCTTTATTAATTATTAAGAAAAAGAAACTGAAGAATATGACAGCATCGGCTATGCTGCATTTGACAGCCCCTCATATTTTATTGATTTAGCAAGCAATCCGGAAACAAAGGCTGAAAAATATAAAATCGCAGTTATTGATACTTGTGGAAAAAAATCAGATTTAAGCTATTATCATAAGACCATGAAACTGGCGATATTTGTTGACGGTTCTGCCGTGAGCCTGGTTTTTACTCCATACAAAGACGAAGGTGGAATTTTTATCCCGTCAAATTATACCATTTACCGCGGTTCGGCACCGGATAATTTGGATTCAATCGCCAGCATGCCGGGCGGTATTGGTTCAAGCGCAATAATCTACACCGACCAGAATGTTTTCGGTGATTATTACTATAAAATCGGAATTGTTCGGAACCCTCCCTGCAATATAACCGATACGACAGATACTTCGGGAATAAGCAATTCGTACTCAAATATAATACGAAATTTCGATAATGGCATGGAAACAATAAACTTAAACAATGAAATAGCCATATTTCCAAATCCGTTTGACGATGTATCCATTATTAGACTCAAAAATCAGAATAATAATAATTTAATTCACAGCATTACAATATTTGATATTACAGGAAAGAAAGTAAAATTATCAGAAGATATAAATAGAACGGAAGCTAAAATAGAACGGGAAAACATGGAAAAAGGGCTTTATATCCTGGAGGTAAAGGCGGATAATATATATAGAACAATGATAATAGTCGAATAAAATATATGACGCTCAATTGTCTTACAGACGAATTGAGGTCGCCTGACTTTCGTTTGTCCGCAGGACAATGAAACGTCATATTTAATTGCATATAAATATACAAATGCTTCAACGAAGTTACAACCTTTAAATTTATTATTTTTCTGTCCTGCGAGTTACTGCCCTGCCACTGAAATCAAACGCCTGTTATGGGCCGTTTTACTTTTTTGTCTTCGGAAGTCCAAATTTTGCTAATATTTCTTTAGCTTTATCCAGTTTTTCCGGAAATAAAATTTTGTCTCTAAACTGTTCTAATTTTTTATCAAATACAATAACTGGTATTTTTGACTGATTTAATTCTTCTATCGTTGTCATATCAAATTTATTTTATTTTTTTTGTTATCAAAAATGCTTCATAATCTTCACCTATAATAAATTCTTCCCATTTGTTAGTCTCTGTAGTCAATCCATAAACTTCAAAGTCTGTCTTAATTTCTTCAATATTGTTTGTAATTCCCATCCTGTAAAGTCGTGTCCTGACTGCTGTACTACCTGTCGCAAAAATCCATGCATTTGGATACTTTTCTGTAAAAGCATAAATAGTTGATGCAACAGTCGCTAAAACCTTTGTGCTGTCTCCGTTGTTTGTTATTGAACCGTCGTTAATATTTTTCGTTTCTTCGTCATAGTCGCCAAATGCAAGATTATAAACATTCTCCGTCCCTGTATCAGTATATTGAACCATCTTTTTAATACGTCCTTTTGGCCCTTCACTAACAAATTCATAAATCTTCAGAAACTCTTCAGACTTGTACAAATATTTCGGCTTATTCATCTATTCATTTTTTGTCAAAATTACAAAAATTTTATTTGTCTATCAATAATATTAACAAAGTTTTGAAAATTGCCCATAACGATTGTGTAACCATCATTTTGGTAGTTATTTCGCATACAGGAGGTTTGGTGAAATTTTGCTTATCAGTCATTTTATTTGCACTTTAAAATTTTTATTGCCTCTTTCAACCATAGTTCGATCCCGCATATGCGGGACTCACCACAGGTTTTTTAATTCTTATTATGAACAACAAATATAAACATTATTTATAATGTATGCAAATTATTTTTTTATCAAATATCCAAATTGTGATGGTGTCAATGTAATGATTCTATTCAATAATAATTCTGCCCTTGAATAATTTTTCACCTTCCTTGCCTGCCATAACGCAATGACGGCAGGTTAATTCAACCGTATATATACCGTTTACCAGTTCCTTCCTGTTTATTTCTATTTTATTGGTTCGTATTTCTTTAATTTCTTTTACAATTTTTCCTGTAATATCGGTAATTACCAGCGTATATGACTTACTATACGGGTTGTCGAATTTTATGGTTGTTTTGTTGGTGAAGGGGTTGGGATAGATTTGTAATAATGCATCCGCAATTTTATTTTCAGCTATGAAGCTATTGTAAGTGAAATGAAGGTTATATATCTTCATGTTGATGCCATTTTCAGCAGTGACCACAATGGTGGTTGTACCGGGAATGCCATTGGCATTGACCACATAAACCGTTGCATTTGGATGGGTTGGTATTCCTACGACAGTTGGAACTATTGTAGTGGAAAGAGTTATATTATAGTCGGAAGTCTGTGGATTAAATCCGGGAACTGACGTTCCGTTATAAAGCAGGTTTTGGAGTGTCGTATCGTTGCTTAGAGTCGTGGTGCTGTTATTTTCAATATTTGAAAATGAAGTTCCATCGTCAATATCCTTCGAGCCTGTCGGATTGCAGCCACCTGCCCGCGTAACGCCGATGGCATAGTATTGTACACCGGTCACGTTGACATCCGTATATGAATCAGAAGTTCCCGATAATGAATCGCACAGTTGTAAATTGTCGGGTGAAGGCCCCCTGTAAATATAGTACTTTGAAACAGTAAAATCGTTGCTTTCATCCTCGTATTTATTCCAGATAAGCTGAACGGTCGTTGTCGGGACGCCGAGGCTCACGCTTAAATGAATAGTCTTATGATAAGGACTGCGGACAGATACATCGCCGTTTACTTTGACAGCCTCGATTTTGTACTGATAAGATTGAGTAACAGGAGTTGACAGATAATCAGTAAATATGCAATCTTCCGGTGCGAACACACATCCGATTGAATCATAGACCCCGGTCGAAACTTCTCTCAGAATCCTGAAATAAGCAATGTCGCTGTTCTGCGACTTATCCCAAATAATCAAGTTCTTACCTGAAACCGGATCAACAGTAACGATACATATCTCCGGCTCGTATATAAAGGAATATACATTTACTACTATTGTATCCGAAGATGTATATCCAAGATTGTCAGTTACGGTATATATTAGTGCGTAATTCCCTACATCCGGGCAATTAAATACGGGATTGACAATTGATGTTGAATTCAAATACTGAGTATTGCCTGTCCAATAGTGGGATGAATAAATTCCCGAACCTCCCGACGGATTCCCGTTAAGCTGCAAATCGGTATTCACATATACTGTTGCCGGATCCGGGCTGATGGCGGCGTCGAGAGCGGGATTGACCGTAATATAAGAATTTTTGGTATTTGTATTACTGCCATAAGAGTTTGTTGCGGTTAAAGCTACTGTATAGGTACCTACTGAATCGTAAACATGCGAAGGATTTTGTATGGTGGATGTTCCCCCGTCGCCGAAATCCCAACTCCAACTATTAGGACTATTGATTGACTGATCGGTAAACTGAACGGTGAGTGGAACATTTCCGACAGAGGGCGCTCCTGTGAAGTTTGCAACAGGGACTGTTGAGGTTATTGCAATATCGTCAATGTACAAACCGGAACTTGTTCCCGACCATGCAGAATGAAATCGAAATGCTATTTGAATGAGTGAGTCAGCATATGCTGAAAGAGACTGATAATAAAATGTCCAATTAGTGCTACTACTTGTAAAATTGTTGTTTGACATAGTCGTCCAATTGATTCCGTCAGTACTAATTTGCACACTTCCCCAATCATTTGATGAAAATGAAAACCAATGATAAAACGATAAACCAGGATTCGAGTGTGGAACCGTGAACCAAGTTGTTCTTAGCCGTGAGTCAACATCATCATCATAATTTCCATTTAGTAACGTACCTACACAATTCACTCCTGAATGACAAGACCCGGGTCCGGAACCGGATGTAACTTGCCCGATCTCCCAAGTGCCATGTTCTACCGACCAATCACCATAGCCTGCTTCAAAACCTTCCGGGTTATTAAAGGTATATTGTCCGGTTCTGATTTCAAGGTCATCAATGTACCAACCCCAACTTGTCCCCGACCATGCCGAATTAAATTGGAATGCAAACAGTATATTCATCCCTGCCCAGGGACGAAGGTCAATTTCTTCAACTGTCCATATACTACTACATGTGTGATAATAGTTGTAGTTTGTCATATTTGTCCAATTATTGCCACCATCATTACTAATCTGAACCACTCCCCAATCATTTGATGAAAATGAAAACCAATGCCAGAAACGTAACCGAGGGTTTTGATTAACTTCCGGAATAGTAATAGAATTAATTTGGCGTAACTTGGTATTAACGCCGTCATTATATGTCCCATCCAAAACAGTACCAGCACATTTTATTCCACCGTGAGCTGCACTTGGACCACCAACTGTGGGAGTTCCAATATCCCATGTTCCATTGGTTGCATACCAGTTGGGGATTACTCCTTCAAAATCCTCAGACCAATAAACAGTCTGTCCATTAACAATTTGTAAACAGGCAAGCAAAATTACGACAAATAATAAGTAAAGTTTTTTCATGATTTGTTTCCTCCATTAATTATTTTTTTTATAAAAAATTAGTGACTATTTAGGTAGTGGCAGTATTAACCCACCGAAGTACGAAAAATATACGAACTTACGAATTACGAAATGGCCAGCGAATTCGTAATTCGTATATTCGTAAAAAATTCGTACTTC
>JACQWN010000348.1 GCA_016209245.1 Bacteroidia bacterium | reverse complement strand
GCCTGCCCGCCGGACACTGAGCGGAGCCGAAGTGTCAATGGCGGGAACGGTTTTGGGGGGCTGGAGGGTGTCGCCTGTGGCGGGGTTTAAATGTTTCGCATTTCCAAAATGCGAAACATTTATAATATCGGGAGCGCCGGCAGGGATAATTTTTGGTGCCAGGGCGGGGTGAATGTTTGTGTTGGTGGGTACTATTTTGGGTATGCCGGCAGGGATTTTTTCAGGTAATGGAATTCCATTTTCGCCAGGTGTTATACGTGTTAAAGAATCATGGTTTATGACAAAAACATGTAGAGACGCACGGTGGTTGTTGAGCGAAGTCGAAACACCGTGCGTCTCACGGCTGTGCGACTGTATGACCGGAATTGAATCGGTTGTGGTATTATCCAGCCTTTGAGAACATGAACCCAATAGCATTAATGCAATAATACAGCTTGTTACCAACGACAACCATGGATGTAAATATTTTATTATTTTCATCTTTAGATAATTGCTTAATGAAAAAATAAATACGCTACAAAAATCGCTGCAATAACACCTGTTAGATCTGCCAGAAGCCCGCCCGTAACCGTATATCGTGTTTTACGGATATTCACTGCTCCATAGTAAACCGCAATAGTATAAAATGTTGTTTCAGTAGAGCCTTGAAAGATACAAGACAGGCGTCCTGCAAATGAATCGGCGCCGTAGGTTTGCATAGCTTCGAGCATCATGCCTCTGGCGCCGCTGCCGCTCAAAGGTTTCATAAAGGCAGTCGGAAGAGCATCTACAAAATCTGTATTGTTTAGAAACAGGCTGAAAAATTTTCCCAATGCCCCGATAATCATATCCATAGCTCCTGAAGCTCTGAAAACACCAATAGCTACAAGCATTGCAACAAGATAAGGAATGATTTTAACCGCTACTTCAAATCCTTCTTTCGCCCCTTCAATAAATGTTTCATACAGATTAGTCTTTTTTCTTAACCCGAGAAATAAAAACACGATTATTACAAGGAATAATATCAGGTTACCGCCGAACGAAGATGCTTTTTCTATTTGAATAGCGCTGAGATGCGCCATAAATGTAATAATTCCTGCAATTATAGCAGATATTGCCCCAAGGAAAAGCAAAATAACTTTATTCAGTAAATTAATTTTCTGAATGACGGATACAACTATCAATCCGGCGATTGTTGAAAAGTATGTCGCTATTAATATCGGAATAAAAATATCCGAAGGATTTGCTGCACCGTTGGCAGCCCTAAAAGCCATAATGCTTATAGGAATAATTGTAAGCCCTGATGTATTTAATACAAGAAACATTATCATAGGATTGGATGCAGATGATTTATCAGGATTAACATCCTGTAGCTCTTTCATAGCTTTCAACCCTAAAGGAGTGGCTGCATTATCCAAACCAAGCATATTAGCTGAAAAATTCATAAGCATCGAACCGAAAGCAGGATGATTTTTAGGCAAATCAGGAAATAACCGCACAAAAAATGGACTAATCCATTTTGACAAAAGAGCGATAGCACCGGCCTTTTCACCGATTTTCATCACACCGAGCCATAATGTCATTACTCCTATCAGATAAATGCATATAGTGACGCTCGATTCCGCCATTTTAAATGTGCTGTCAACCATTGCCTGAAATACATTTAAATCCGCCTGGTCGAAAATAATTCCAATGGTTTGTGCAAAATAATCGCGAAAAAAATAACCCGTAACCCTTATAGCCGCTACAAAAAAAGCTATAATAAAAAAGGCGAGCCAGAGATAATTCAGTACCATGCTTTATGCTTGATAGGACTTGTTATAACTAAAAAGTCAGTTTTTTATCATCTTGATAATTGTTCCAAAACCGGAGTAATTCAATATTTTGGTTATCAATAATCCTGTAAAACAGTGTTATCTGTTTACAAACCAGACATCGCTTTATGTTTGGGTAATCGGTATTCTGATATTCAACCGTACCCTGTTCAAGTATGTAAATGATTTCATCAACTTCATTGATAAATAGTTGTGCTTCCTTTTCTGTCCATTTTTTCAGCAGATAATCAATATTATCGTAATAGTCCGCCTTGGCAAAACTATTCCATTTAACTTTTCTCATCTGAAACGTAAATTTGGATATTTTTCTCTTGCCTCATTCATTACTTGTTCATGTGAATATGCTTCTCCCTTATCGCTTGATTCCAATGCCTGGGCAATTGCTTTTTTCTCCGCTTCCGATAAATGATGAGTCGTAACGGCGTTTAACAAAGCTAAAAATCTTTTATATATTCTCTCTAATTCAGGTTCATTTAAACTGTCAATCCTCCTGAATAAATCCAGTTTTATTTCTGCTGTACTCATAAATTCGTTTTTGTTTTGTACAAAGTTAACACTTTTTTACATATTTCACTTTATCGGATAATATTTTTTAATCTTTATAATCTTATACCTATTATCAATACATCGTCTATCTGGTCTAGTCCGGCTTTCCATTGTTCAAAAGTAGCATTCAGTATTTTATGTTGCTCGGCCATATCATTTTGATAAATATCCGACAATAATTTTTTGAAGCTGTGATATGTAAATTTCTTTCCATATTTCCCGCCAAATTGGTCAGCGAATCCATCGGTAAAAAGATATATAGTATCTCCCGTATTATAGCTCAATTCATTGTTGGTAAACGGTTTTTCAGCTTTAAGGGAAATTCCGATTGGCATACGGTCAGCCTTAATTTCTAATAACACACCCCCTTTCTCCCCCTCTCGAGAGGGGGACGGGTGTGTGTGTTGCCTCTCGAGAGGGGGAGTGAGGGGGTGTGGAATTAAATATAAAGGATTATATGCTCCGGCAAATTGAAGTTTCTTTTCTGCAGGAGCAATAATACAAAGCGTCATATCCATTCCGTCTTTGGCTTCCCCTATTTTTCCGGACTGATGAAGAGCTTTAACCACGCATTCCCTTAGTTTATCAAGAATATGAGAAGCTATTAAATTATCGGTATTTGTAACAATTTCGTTCAGGAAAGCGATTCCAAGCATGCTCATGAATGCACCCGGTACTCCATGTCCGGTACAATCTGCTGCAGCGACAACAAGCCGGGATTTTTTGACGGAAATCCAATAAAAATCGCCGCTGACAACATCGCGTGGCTTGAAAAGAATGAAAGATTCCAGATTTAATCCTGAAAGTGTCTCAAAACCTGACAGGTTTGAAATATTTGGCATCACTGCTTGTTGAATCCGCCGGGCATAATTGATGCTGTCGGTAATAGCTTTTTTTTGCTGCTCTATCTCATTTTTTTGATGTAAGAGTAAAACATTGGCTCTTTTCTTCAACCGAAACCGGTTATACAGAACCGATGCAATAATTAAAACTAAAATAAAACCTGTAGAAATAAAGGCAATCAGAATTTTATTCCTTGTAAGCTTCAGATTTTTTACCTGCATATCGCGTGTCAGCAACTCTATTTCTTTTTCTTTTTTCTCGGTTTCATATTTTATCTGCATATCGGCAATCTGGCGCAGGCTCTCTTCAGAATAAATACTGTCGTTAATCATGGAACTTTGGTTTTTATAGTAAAAGGCATTTTTAAAATCACCCGATTCCGAATAACAAAGTGCAATATAATCGTAATTTAATTTTATCATATCCTTCATGTTTAATTGCTTTGCTATTTCCAGACTTTTTTCAAAATATTCCAATGCATGCCTGTAATCTCCATTTTTTTTTTAAATATTACCAATACTATTCCAAGTGCTGACGGTTCCGGTTATATATCCGATGCTGTCCTGAATTTTGAGCGTTTTGAAATAATAATTATATGCTTCATCAAATTTAGAGCTTGCTTCATAAATCCTTCCGATATTATTCAAGGCAGTCGCAACAATATCATATTCTTTCGCTCTCTTGGCAGTGTCGAGTGCACCTGAGAAATATTCAAGCGCTTTTTCATATTCATTTCGACTAAAATAAATTTCACCGATATTTGAGAGTATGCCCGAAATGCCTCTTCTATTTTTCAATTGTTCCATTATAAGCAGGGCTTCTTTATAATATTCCAGCGCTTTGTTGTAATTATCCTGCGAATCGTATATATTGCCGATATTACACAAAACATTGGCAATACCTTTCTTGTCTCCAAGCTTTTCCCTTATTTTTTGCGCGCGTATATAATAATCTAATGCTTTAGCATAAGAACCCTGATAGTAATATAAATTTCCTATATTACCCCAAAGTGTAGCAACCCGGGTGCTATCTTTGATATTTTGAGCCGCAGCAATGGCTTTTTCGTAATTCTCAATCGTTTTTATATAATTTCTCTCATTGCTGTATAAATTGCCAAGATTACTGTAAGCAATCGCCAGTACTTTGTAATTCTCATATTTTTTACAGAAATCTATCGCTTTCAGGTAATAAACCAACGCAGAATCTTTTTCTCCTAAGAGATAATAAGCATAACCGATATTATTCAACGAAGCAGCGATACCTTTTTCATGGTTTATGCTAACGGCAAGCTTGTTAGTTTTTTGTGCTGTAATCAATGCTTTCTGAAAGTCGGAAACGATGAATTCACCGAACAGCTTATTCATTATGCCGATTTTGACGGTATCGTGCATTTTGTCTTTCAATAGATTTTCAAGGCTGTCAATCCGGGGATTGACGGCAATTATATCAAAAATAAGAAATACAATAAAGCAATTGATACACAATATTTTCATATTATTCTTTTAAAATCGTATTATTAACCTGTATTATTCACAAATCAGGTTAATTCATAATATAAAATTAATTACAAATGTACTTTATAATTTTCATTAATAAAGAATATTTTAATGCGAATTAAGGGTTGAAATATTAATTTGATTGATAATTGTATAGCTGTCTGAAATCTTCAATTTTTTTATTATTATTTGGTAACTATTTAGGTATGGACGTTATTATCCCACCGAAGTACGAAAAAATTACGAACTTACGAATTACGAACGATAAACATAGTATGATGTTCAATCAGATTGTAAATATTTATCAATCTGTAAATTCGTAATTCGTATATTCGTAAAAAATTCGTACTTCGATGGAATAATCCGTATGAAATTATATTGACCTAAATAGTAACATTATTTGTTTATTATATTTTTATATCTTTACATTGATTTATTAATTCAAAGCAAAAATTCATGAAATTAATTGTTCATATTGTTCAACATTTATTTTATATTTCATATTTTTATTTTTCACTTTTTATTTTGTCAGATTGTTCTACACCCGAAAACCCATCAGATAAAACATTCAGATATTTTGCCGGTAGTAACAAAATTATAATAGAAAAAGATACTTCAAAATTTAACGCCAGAGCTTTAAAATATACCAAAATAAACAAAGATTCACTTAAGGTTTATACTCCTGGAAAAAATGGCGTATCTTTGCCCAAGATTGTAAAAGCTAATCCTAAAACCGTTCCTTTCAATGGAATAAAAAAAATTGTCATAACAAACCCGCCTGTTGTTAAATAATATTATATGAAATATTTGTTATTTATAAATATATTTTTGACTTTCCGATGTATAGCAATGCTGCCATCCGATTCAATCACATTGAATAATAAACGTCTTGGATTTATGATTGTTGGTGGGTCCGTATTACACGCTACTTCGATGACCGGTTTATATTTTGCATGGTATAAAGATTATGACCGTTCAGCTTTTCATTGGTTCGATGATAGCGGAGAATGGCTGCAGATGGATAAACCCGGGCATATTTTCAGTGCATATTATCTTAATCAGCTAAGTTATGAATTGGCTAAATGGAGTGGAATTAAAACCAAAAATTCAACAATACTGGGTGCCTGTTCAAGTTTTATTGTAATGTCAGGAATTGAAATTTTCGACGGTTTTTCAACAAAATGGGGAGCTTCGTGGAGCGATTTATTAGCAAACTTGGCAGGTGCAACAATTTTCACATCACAGCAATATATTTGGAAAGAACAAAAAATTATAATTAAATTCTCGTTCCATGAAACCCAATATGAATGTATTCGCCCTGATGTATTAGGCAGAAATTATGCTGAAAGGGTAATTAAAGATTATAATGGTGAGACATTCTGGCTTTCAGGTAATTTACATTCTTTGTCCGGTCTGAATTTTCTCCCTGAATGGCTTTGTCTGTCGTTTGGATACGGCGCTGAAGGAATGACGGGTGGTATAGAAAACGTTGATATTGCTGAAATAAATCCAACAGAATTTCGTGAGTTTAAACGTATCCGGCAATATTATCTTAGCTTGGATATTGATTTGTCGAAAATTAATTTCCGGTCTAAAACACTTAAAATAATTGCACAAAGCTTAAATTGCATTAAATTTCCATTTCCAACATTAGAGTATAACGATAGTAAATTCAGGATTCATGCTTTATATTTTTAAAACCGTTTTATAAATTAACCGATGCGACTGATTTCACGTAGTTTTTTTAAATCCAAAATTTCAATTCTTTTTCCGTCAATATTAATAATTTTTTCTTTGTGAAATCTTGATAAAGTATGAATAACATTTTCCTGAGAACAGCTTGCAAATTCAGATAATTCTTTTCTCGTAAGCGATAATGTAAAATTATTGCTTTTATAAACTGACTTTGATAAATATATTAAAATATCTGCAACTCTGCCGTTGACTTGCTTATGAGCAAGACTGATAAAATTAAAAATCGAATCTTTAAACATTCTAGAAATCAATTCGAGCATCTTAAAAGATAAATTACTGTTTTCCATTACAAATGATTTTAAAATATCTAAATCTAGCAAACAAACATTGCAATCTTCTATCGCTATGATTGAAAAAACATTAATCCCTTGGTTTATAATATTAGCGCCGCCAAGCAAATTAGGAGAATTTGAGATTGTTAAAATTATATTTTTCCCCGATTCAGTTTCATAATTCAATTTTACACGACCCTTTGATAAATAAACCATTTGAGAAGATTTTGCCCCTTGCTTCAGAATATACTCATTTCTTTTAAATCGTAACTGCTGTGTATTTCTGTATAGTCTATCAAATTGTTGCGTAGTAATATACTGGCAAATTACAAACTTAAATATACACCTGCTACAATTGAAAATTTTCAGGTTATTTTCTCCTAACATATTTTAATCTCCTGAATAAATACATTATTATTTATGAAAAATTTCATAGTTTATGATGAAACATTTAACCTGTTATTTTAATCGGACAAAGATAATCATATTCTACTTTTGTTCCTAAAAAAATATTAATATTCATGTATCTATTAAGGTATAAACGTTATTATTTCACCGAAGTACGAAAAAAATACGAATTTACGAATTACGAAAGGGTTAGCAGTTGGCAAATTCGTAATTCGTAAGCGTTGCATTGAGCTTGTCGAAATGTTCGTAATAAATTCGTACTTCGTTGGGATAATATACGTATGAAATAACATTGACCTAAAGAGTTACATATTCATGCTATTTCTATACTGCAAACGGGATAAATGACGCAGAACGTCATAGCGCCAGAGGCGCTCATTTCCGCATTTTAAAAAGTTGGTAGTAGGTAGTAGGTAGTAACAGCCCGACTACCAACTACCGCTACCAACTACCAACTCGTAATTGTTGCTGAAATAAAATGATTTATCAATTGTTCATAGCATTTTTAATCGCTTATTTTTTAGGAATGAATATGGGAGGCAGTGGTATTGGCCCTTCTTTTTCCGCAGCTTTTGGCGCTGATGTAATCAGAAAAAGTTTGATTTTTGGACTATTTGGAATAATGGTTTTATTAGGAGCGTTGATTGCAGGTAATCAAACCGCTTATACCAAACTTTTTTTTTTTTTTTTCCCGACATGGTTCATTCTTCCTGTTACGGCCTTTATACTTTGTCTTTTCGTCGGTAAATTCATATATCTGCCTATCAGGAAAACAGGTATAACTATTTCAAAAAAATTTAACAACAACAAATGGTTGCGATTAATCATTATTTGCTGTTGCTGCTATGTCGCTTTTTCATTAGGAGCGAATAATGTCGCTAATGCATCAGGTCCATTGCTTACCATGACTTCAAATGAATTAGGAGTCAATAATGAAAATAAACTTTTATTGTTGTTAATGATGAATGTATTTATTATTGCTCCAAGTTTTGGACTTGGCAGTTCAATTTTTGGCAACAAGGTTATTCAAAATACAGGAAAAGAAATTGTACTGTTCGGGAAATTAGAAGCAGCAATTATTGCATTTATTACTGCAAGTTTGTTGCTTTGCGTTTCTTTAGTGAAAGGAATTCCCACATCGCTCGTACAGCTCAATGTCGCCTCAATTCTTGGTATCGGTGTGGCTAAACTTGGTTTCAAAAATATCTTTAAGAAAACTGAAGTTCAAAAATTTTTTTTAATGTGGCTTATTGCACCTGTCATTGCCTTTACATTATCTTTATTATTAACTGTATTATTTAATAGAATGAATTGGCTTGACTAAATAGTGTCTGTCAATAAAGTCAGGCACTTTACAAATTTAGGATTTGGGATTCAGGATTTAGGATTTTAGGACGCTGATTTTCATCCACTTCTTAAATCTAAAATCGTTAATCCTTGTTCATAAATCAATTATTAATTAGTGTCTGTCTGTAATGTCGAAATTTGCCACTAATTGCACGAATTAAAACTAATTTTTTAATGTAAATTCGTGTAATTCGTGGCTATGTAATTCTTTGTTTGCTGACTTTACAGACAGACACTAATTAAAAAAGGAGGAATAAAAATGTTGAACGAAGTGAAATCCCGAATACTTTCGGGAAACTTATCAAAAAACAATGACGATTTAAAGTTATTAGTTGATACTTTAAATTTTAAGCAAAAAGTTGAGAGATCTCTTTCTCTTATAGACGAAGCATATAGTGAATATAAAGACAATCTGGTTGTAGCCAACAGTCTTGGAAAAGATTCTGTAGCTGTTTGGGATTTGGCAAAAAAAATAAGCCCGAAAATCAGGGGCTTTATTGTTACTACACGATTCAAGCCGAAAGAAACTATACAGTTTATGCAAGAAACTGTTGCAAAGTATCCGGAACTTATAATCTTTAAAAGCGATGTAAAAATTCCTGATGAGCTGTATAAAACCGACCCTGACAAATGTTGCGATTTGTTAAAAGTTATTCCTGTCAGACAGGCGATAGAAGAAATGAATGTAAAATGCTGGGTAACAGGACTACGTTGTACTGAAGGAAGAACACGTACCGATTATTTGGAAGTTGAAGAACGCGATACAGGGCTTATTAAGTTAAATCCGATACTTATATGGAAAGAAAGAGAAGTATGGCAATATCTTGCATTAAATAATGTTAAAGTAAATCGTCTTTATGGCGAAGGTTACAGGTCTTTGGGATGCGCCCCATGTACAATTAAAACAGGCGAAGATAACGAAAGAGCCGGCAGGTGGTTTGGCACGAGTAAATGCGGAGGAGAATGTGGCATACATACACGACCATTAAAAAAAACATAAACATAGTAAAAAGAATTTTTTAATCTGGATTTTTTCACCGATATTTTCCTGATAAAAAAAAGTATTTTAAATTTGCTTGAAATAAATTAACAGAGCAGCTAACGAAAATAATTATCATAGGGATGAGTTTTATCAATAAAATAAAAAACAAACTAAAATTTTGGAAAACAAAACAACAATGAAAAATAAATTTAATTTAACACATAAAACGAGACAACTAATTCTGATATTCGTATCCCTTTGCAGCATCCTGATTAGTTGTAATAATTCTAAAC
>JACQWN010000347.1 GCA_016209245.1 Bacteroidia bacterium | reverse complement strand
CGAAGGTCGGAACAATTGCACATTGTGTTTCTTTGTCAAATCCGGCTTCAGATACATCTCCGCCAACAACGACTGAATACCCTTTATGAATCGCCTCTTTAAATATTTTCATAAAATCATCAAGCGGTACGTTGTAATATTCCTTGCTGTGCCACCAGTTGTCAGGCACTTTATATTCAACCTTTTCCCAATATGGCTCCTGCATATAAGAAATTACATCAACAAAATCAGCCATATTAATTTTTATGTATTCGCTAAGAAAGGATTTAGGCGTATATTTTTCCCCTTCCCATTCGAATTCTGCAGGGGGGGCTCCCAAATAAAAGTTCATTATTGATTTAATCGTTGATATTACAGATGTTTCATCCCAAGCATTATTTTTTTTGACCCATTCCAGATAGTCTTTCATTTCATTGAACATTTTTTCATGTGTATGATGTATCCTGCCTTCAGTCAATCCGTTATAAATTTTTAACGGTACCGCTCCATATAATTTATACATTCGTGTCACTGCATTAGCTTCAGAACCCTGCTCAAATACCGATTCGCCCCTTGTCTGGATATATTCTGTAAGGCGGTAAATTTCAGATTCAAAATATGATGTTGTTGAAAAGCACCAGCAGGAACCTGAATTTCCCTGTGAAATGGAAGGATTGTGCCATATTGTTTTATACAGCTCAATTTTATTAGGAAGCTCCTTTTCAGTCATATCAACTTTCATTATTTTAGCTTTTTTTTCCGGTTTCTTTCTGTCATCAACCACACGAATATCTTTTAGAATTGAATTTTCGTAATATCCCGGCTGTTGTTCAATAAATCTGCTTTTATCCTTTTTTCCCTGTGCAGATGAAATCCTGAAACTTAATAAAGGAATGCAAATAAAAATTAACAATATTTTCATAGTTAAATAATTAAAACTTAAATAAAAAAGTAATTTTTTTGATTAAAAATGCAATAATAATTTTTGATATTATAGAATGCAAATATTATCCTGAAAATTGTTTAACAATTAACTCGGTTTGTTATAAAATATTATCCCTACTCTTTCAATATGGTCAAGTAAATCGTTATTTTTAATTTGTTTGAAAATAGAAATATCGAATGTATAAGGTAAAAGTAAATCATCTACTTCACGACAGATTTTATTTAATATATCAAGGCCAAGATTTTCTCCTTTCAATGTAATATCTATGTCAGAACCTTGCTTAAAGTTACCTTTTGCCCGTGAGCCATAAATTATTGCTTGTTCTACTTCAATGTGTGAGATCAATATGGCATTAACTTTCAGAATAATATCATCTTTAAGTCCAAATTTCATCGCTTATCAAATAATTCAATCTGTCCATCTATAATTTTTTCAAAATTACTTTTTAAAGAAACAAACAAATGATAATAGATATTTAAGATAAAATCAGCTATTTCTTTAGCCTGCTCTTCATTATAAGTGTGTGTTGTTTTAATCCTGCTTTCAATCATATTCATCCAATTTTCTCCATCTTTTATTAATTCTCTTTTAAAAGCCAGTCTTAATGTATCACGGCTGCCTTGTAAACCGGTTTCACCCTGACTTTCGTAGAAATCTTTTATTGTATTCCATGCTAATTCAAATGTATATTCAAATGCTTTTATCATTCCCTGCTCTTCCAGCTCATTTAGATTTTTACCTTTCTCAATAAATTTTGTAAGCTGTGATAAAGCTTTTATAAAATTATTAAAACGTTGGCGCCACCGAATGTCCTTTTGTTCCGTCATATTTTTAAAGTGTTAAACAGAATTATTTAAACATTATTTTGGTTGTAAAGATAGTTAGTTTAGTTAATATGGCTAAATATTATTTAACAGAATTCATAATCTCCGAATAATAATTTTCAGGTACATTAAACCCTAATGATTTCGCCTTATCAGCAAATTCCAATGCTTTTATATTATTTTTCAGCTTTGAATATGTTACAGATGCATTATATGCCGCTTCGGCATTTTGAGGATTACGGTTTAAATTAGCGAGGAAATCATTGAGCGCCTCCTGGTATTTTTCAAGATTAAAAAAAGCCAAGCCACGGTAGAATTGAAATTTTGTATCATCGGGATAATTTTGAATGAGAAGATTGTAATCAACAATTGATTCATCATATCTTTTGTACTGCAGTAAAACATAAGCGCGATTTTCGATTACTTTTAAATTGTTCGGGCTAAGTTTGAGAGCAAATGCAAAATCCTCAAGGGCTTTTTCATAATTATTCATCATCGCATAAGTAATACCACGGTTAATATATGAATTCAAGTTTTTTTCATTCAATTCGATAGATTTGGAATATGCATCCAGCGATTTATCGAATTTTTTCATAAGCCCGTAAATATTTCCCAGATTACTATAAATCTCAGCTTCTTTTGTATTCATTGCAATAAGCACTTCGTAGTCTTTTAATGCTCTTTCTGGTTGGTTCAGCTCTTTTCCATAATAATTTCCCCTGTTCTTATAAGCTACATCTACATTCGGATAGTTTTTAATTACATCGCTCCACAAGGTTTCGCTGGTTTTC
>JACQWN010000098.1 GCA_016209245.1 Bacteroidia bacterium | reverse complement strand
AAAGGTAATAGATATTGTTCAATATATTTTCAGAGTATTGGAATTTAAAGATTTCACTTCACAAATATCGCTGAGAGAACCTAAAAATAGCGAAAAATATATTGGTACCGACGAGAATTGGGAAAAAGCCGAAACTGCGATTATAGAAGCATGCAGGGAAAAAGACTTACAAACTACGGTAGTTGTTGGCGAGGCGGCTTTTTATGGACCCAAGCTGGATTTTATGGTTAAAGACGCTATCGGACGGCTATGGCAGCTTGGCACAATACAGGTGGATTATAATCTGCCGGATAGATTTGAGTTGGAATACAAAGGCAGCGATAACATGATACACAGACCTGTAATGATTCACAGGGCTCCGTTCGGTTCGATGGAACGCTTTGTGGCCGTGTTAATCGAACATACTGCCGGAAAATTTCCTTTATGGCTGGTTCCTGAACAGGCAGTTATTATTTCGGTAAGTGAAAAATTTGATGATTATGCAAAAAAAGTTTTGTATTTGTTAAAAAATTACGATATTCGCACTTTCTTTGACGACAGAAACGAGAAAATTGGCAAAAAGATAAGAGATAATGAATTACGGCGAATTCCTTACCTACTGATTGTAGGTGAAAAAGAAATGCAAGCCGGTACAATATCTGTAAGAAAACAAGGTGTGGGAGATATTGGCAGCATGAAAATTGAAGAATTTGCAGAAATGATACGAAAAATTAGTAAAGAACAGTTAGCCTGAATAATGCAGGTTAAGTGTCTTATTTCTGAAATTTTTGTAATTTTTAACAAAATATTTTTTACCTTTGTATAAATAATTTTGATAGCATGAATCAAACAAGCATAGAAGGTTCAATTATGGAAATGCTGGAACCTAAAGTAAAAGAAATACAGGATAAATTCAGCAAAGGGGAAAAACTCGGTCTGCAGGATTTTAATCTGCTTTTATTAAAAACACAGTATAACCATTTAAATCATCTGGACAAGAAACTTGATGAAGTAGCCGCCGATGTAGTCTCTTTAAGAAGCGAATTTAATGATAAATTTAATGGTTTAAGAAGCGAATTTAATGATAAATTCAATGGTTTAAAAGGCGAATTTATGGGATTAAATCGGGCAAAAAATTGAGACTAACATCAACAAGACCATTATCAAAAATATGGCATGGACCATAGGTTCTATTACATTTATCGTTGCATTTTTAAAAATTATAGACATAATTTTCAAATAATTAATCAGGTTAAAAAAATAAACTTATTATTGAACAAATGATACTGGACAGAAAGAGTTTTGGAAAAAAATAGACACTTTTGTTTAGTATAAGGGGATTCTATCCTGAATAATGCAGGTTAATCGGGTTTAGACCCTGTAATAAAACTGGAGGAAAAAAATAACATTGGAACATACAAGAGGATTCTTTAAAACGGACAACAACCCGCAGTACAGGGTAAATAACAGGATTAGGGCAAAAGTTGTTCGTGTTGTTGGTGAAAATGTAGAGAACCCAGGTGTTTACTCTATTGATGAAGCTTTGAGAATCGCAGACCGGCTTGAGCTTGACCTTGTTGAGGTTTCACCAAATGCAGACCCGCCGGTATGCAAAGTAGTAGATTTTCAAAAGTTTCTTTACCAGCTAAAGCGCAAGCAGAAAGAATTAAAATCGAAAGCCACTAAAGTTGTTGTTAAGGAGATAAGATTTGGCCCCCATACCGATGACCATGACTTTAGATTTAAAGTAAAACATGCACAGAAATTCATTGAAGACGGCGCCAAAGTAAAGGCCTATGTCTTCTTTAAAGGCCGTACGATTTTATTTAAAGAGCAGGGTGAAGCAATTCTTCAAAGGATGGCCAAAGAGCTTGAAGAAATCGCTAATATTGAAATGGAACCACGGCTCGAAGGAAAAAGGATGATTATGATACTTATACCTAATCCGAAAGTAAAGAAAAAAGTTTAAAATTTAAGAGAATAAAACCATGCCTAAGATGAAAACAAATCCGGGAGCGAAGAAACGATTCACTTTGACCGGAACAGGAAAAATAAAACGAAAACATGCTTATAAAAGCCATATCCTGACAAAAAAAACTAAAAAAAGAAAACGTAATCTTACTTATTTCACTACTGTTGATAAAGCAGATGAAAAGAATATTAAACTTTTATTAGGAAAAAAATAAATTTTATTTATTAACAGAAATAATTAGCCAATAAGAGTCCAATTTGCCAGTAAAAGTTAGACCGCTAATTATTCATAAAATAATTAATTATGCCAAGGTCAGTTAATTCTGTAGCAAGCAGAGCCAGGAGGAAAAAAGTTTTGAAGCAAACTAAAGGTTATTTCCTGGCAAGAAAAAATGTATATACTGTAGCTGTTAATGCTCTTGAAAAAGGTTTGCAACATGCTTATTCAGGCAGAAAACAAAAAAAGAGAGATTATCGTTCCTTATGGATACAAAGAATTAATGCCGCAGTAAGGCGATATGGAATGTCGTATTCTGAATTTATTGGGGAAATTAATAAAAAAGGTATCTTATTGAGAAGGAAAACACTTGCCGACCTGGCATTAAACCATCCTGTAGCATTCGAAGCGGTTGTAAATAAAGTTAAGTAAGCAATATCTTCAATCCGATACCAATTAATACAATTCCGCCAAACACTTCTATTTTTTTTCCTAAAAGAGTTCCGGCTATTTTTGCAAAGAAAATTCCACTTATTGCAACAATAAATGTAATTATTCCAATAATACATGATGCAAATAATACCGTTGGAAATGCAGTATTAATCAAACCAAAGCTCATGCCCGTAAATAATGCATCAATACTTGTAGCAAATGATATTGTTAACAATATCCGAATATCCAAAGGAGCAAAACTCTTTTTCTTTTTTTTAGAAAAACTCTCGTATATCATCTTCGCCCCAATAAATGATAACAGAACAAAAGCAATCCAATGCCCAATACTTTTGACAAGCTCCAACACTTCATAACCTGCTATCCAACCAAGAAATGTCAATAAAGATTGAAAAAATGCCAGCGAGAACGCAATTTTCAAAGCATTGATAGTAGCGACTTTTCCTCCTGAAATACCGGTTGAAACAGTAACTGCAAAAGAATCAACCGAAAGACTAAGGGCAATTAATATAATAGTAATAAATTCCAAGAATTACGATCTGATGTTATGTATTGCATTTTATCAACATAATAAAAACCGCCTGTTATTATTTCCTCGAAATTGCAACGGACATAAAGGATATGACGCTTTTGCATAGAAAAATTTTTAACAAAGATAAAAAATAATTAACCAATTCATGTAACCTTTTTAAAATATATTTCGTATATTTGCTTGATTAACCCCAAGTTTACCACTTGACGGGTGTAAAAATAAGCTAATTTGTTTTAACTCACAACAATAAATTTTTTTGTTCAAAAATATTACGTCTAATAATTGTTAATAAAATGTTCATAAATAAATTTGTAATCAATAAGATAAAATAATATATTTGCGTCTATGAATTTAACAGAACTCCATCTTCACTGGCGTT
>JACQWN010000346.1 GCA_016209245.1 Bacteroidia bacterium | reverse complement strand
TATTCTTCCAGTGTTATCAGTATGTATCCTTCCGGTACTTGCATTGTGCAAAGTTGTACATATTACTTTTACATTTCATCCTCAAAAAAAAAGATATTAACAAACGATTGTTAATTTCATATTATGTATTATGTTTGTCATTGATTAACCCGAACAGTAACACATTATTCCTTTTTTAGTAACCGTGAACGGTTACGAAAAAATGACTATACAAGGTTACCTTTTTAACACTGGAACAGGGAATGCTTTTCCTGATATTGAAGTACAATTTCTTGAAAATCACGATCGTATGTTTGGAAATTCAGATACAAAACCACGGAAAACTATTACGGATCAAAATGGTAATTTTTCTTTTTCCGATATAACTATTAATTATGATGATAAATATAGTTATAGTTTTTATATTGAGACAAAAGGAGATTTGAATTCATATTACTTTTATGGGATAGGTCCATTTGAGATTGAAAAAAAAAATTGGGTAATAATCATTCTATTGGAGTGTCTGCTACAATAAATAAATGCACTTTTCGTTTGCTTGAAAATGTTGAAATAGTTGCACCTGATACTTTTATAATAACATTACAACAAAGAACACTTCACAAATTTGAACCTGACAGAAATTGGAAAATTAACTGGACATCGAAAAATTTTGGTCCACCCGACTATTTAGCATTTATGACTATGGCCCCAATGGGATGGTGGCACATCACATTTGATAAAACAAAAGATGGTGTCCATTCTGTAATTTACGATAGTATTTATATGGATATGGGCGCAACGGAGGAATATTATTTACCATGGTAAAAATTAGTTTTAGTAATCCCTTTAAATTTATATTTAATCTGCATTTGCTTCTGGCGTTTATTATTCTGTTAAGCTCCTGCAGCAAGAAAATTTATTTGACCAAACGAAGATATAATTCCGGGTATTACGTTAGTATAATTGACAATAACAAACCAAGCCGGGAATATTCGTACAATGGAATGCAAACGGATAATAGCAAAAATTGCAGTTACAGGCTCGCTGAACCGGAATTATGTAATGAACCGGTTAACGTCAATGTCCCATTTACTCTCGGGCAAGATAATCACAGCATGGTGGATATGTCCATGGAACCCGGCTATTGTTCCTTGTCTGATTCGATTTGCGGTACGTCTTCCCTGTGCCGGACTACTTGCCCGTCTGTGCCTGGTCTCCAGATAATCGGAAAGCGTTATCCAACCGACAACAGCAGTTTACAGGCACCCCAAAGTACAAATACTTACATCAAACAATATAGCCCTGTAAGAGAATATAACGGTAATGAACCGGAAGACGGGAAGAGCATATCGTCTTATGCCCTGGCAGGATTTATTCTGGGTTTAACCGGTTGTGCATTATTAATGACAGTCGCTTTCTTGTTTTTATATAGTCAACCCCTTGGTCTCAACATTTTTATTAAACCAACTATACCACAGATTTTCCTGATATTGTTTTTATCCTCATCAGCGTCGTTGGGACTATCAATATTGGGCAACAAATTTTCAAGGGCAGGTTTAAGGCAAATAAAAGAAGAACACGGCAAATACCGGGGAACAGGCTTCGCAAAAGCAGGCTGTGTTTTATCAACAATCAGTTTTATTCTCAGTTGTGCATTTGCAGGAGGAATTATAGGTATATTAGCTTTTTTGGGTATATTAATATTAACATATTAATGATTATGAAAACGATTAAATATTCATTGTTTCAGGAAGGGTCGTAAAATGTGTTTATGCTCAACATAAAGATAGTGAAAAAATTAATGTTACCGGACTTCCTGATGGGCTGTATATTTTAAATATATTCTCCGGTAGCAAACAAATTGTAAGTGAAAAAGTCATTATTCAGAAATAAAAATACATAGTAATTTAACGCCCGATGGAGATTTTGTTGTTGATAATAGCAAAGCAATCATGTATTCCGGCTAATATAAAATTTTTCCTCCCTTACGTGTCATCGAAATGCTCACACATTTTATTTTCCCTTCAATCGAAGGATTTATTTTTGAAACTTTAACCGTAATTGATTTAAGCTTCGGAAAACATTTATGAACCGAGGCGATTATCCTTACTGCGACATGTTCAAGCATTTTCGATTTGACCGACATAGCTTGCTTTACTGCATCATATAGCATCCTGTAATCAACCGCATTTGACAGGCAATCGGTAATTGCCGGTTCTTTCAAGCTTGTTTCAACAGTCAGGTTGACAAGAAATTTGCTTCCTGCCGTCTGCTCTCCTTTGTATAAGCCATGGAAAGCATAAAATTCCATTTCTTCGAGGTGAATTAAGCCCATATTTAATATTTAAAATACAAATAATTCCAGATAGGCATATACAAAGGGCGAGGCCAATAATGTAGCGTCAAAACGGTCTAAAAATCCGCCATGCCCCGGCAAAATATTTCCTGTATCTTTAATATTAATGCTTCTTTTGAACATTGATTCTACAAGGTCGCCGAAAGTTCCGAATATAACGATAATAGTTGCAATTACAAGCCAATCGCGAACACCAAGCTCCTCAAAATAAAAAGATAATAAATAAGCCAATCCCCATGTAATAATTGTGCCGCCTATTACTCCTTCCCATGTCTTTTTGGGCGAAATACGAGGAAATAAACCATGCCGGCCAAATAAAATTCCTGCAACATAAGCTATAGTATCATAAGTCCACAGCAGAAAGAAAAAACCCAGCAAAATACCAGGTGAATACACAATGCCTGTGATACCGCTTCGGTTTACAAAATAATTGAATAATGATAAAGGTATTGAAATATAAATAATTCCGAAATAAGTATAAGCGATGTTTGAAAACGGTCTTTTGTTCCCATGGTATAATTCATGTATTAATACAAACATTGCAAATGGAAATAATGGAACAAATATTTTTGCATCAACTAATTCTCTTGCATAAAGATAATTGCTGATAAATATTAATATTCCCAGTAAGACTCCCAGATAGAGCTGGGCTCTTATCCGTTCTTTTAAGGATATTCTGTAAAATTCCCACATTGTAGCAATCATAACCGCCAGGAAAACTATTAAAAAAGTATATGTATTTACAGCGATACCGGAAATCAGTATCGCTATAAAAAAAATACCTGTAATTGTCCTTATAATAAGAGTTTTCATTTTAATCTTCCAATATCCTGTCGTTTACCAGGAATACATATAATTCTTTAGGGCCATGAGCGCCAAGCACCAAGGTTTTTTCGATATCGGAAGTGCGGCTGGGCCCAGTAATGGTGGAAATCATAGAAGGTAATTGTCCGTTGTATCTGCTTTTTAGTCCGGTAAAGGCATCTTTTAATTCTTCTACTATTTGTGAAGTATAAGCGATAATTATATGAACAGGAGGAAAAACATTCATTCTTCTTCCTGAATGGTGGGCGGAAGATACTACAATGCTTCCGGTGCGTGCAACAAGATATTCGCAACGTGTAATACCGGTATTCATAACATAAAAATCCCCGACTCCCGTATTAAAAGCGATACCGGCATTAATAAGAATTTTCTGAACCTCTTTATCAACGCAAAAAACAGAATCCCATCCCGATTGCTTGCATAATGTCTGTAAATTTTCAATCAGTTCGTATTCATTAAGACAAAAAACGAACCTGCCGTTTACTTTCTGCAGCTCTTCAACAAATCGTATTTCAAGCGAATCGGGGCTAATATTAAATACCTGTGATGAGAAATCAGGTTTCTCAATATCGGCCGGAACGGCAGTTTTTTTTAATGCGGTTTTTATTCGTTTTAATATTTGTTCTCTGGAAGTGTCCATGGATTCATTTATTATTTTCAATATTATACTTAAAGAAATCAGGTTTGCAAAAAATAGTTACAGAAGTGGAGAAGGGGAGAAACGGAGAAGGGGCGACAAATCACCGTTTCGCCCGTTCCCCCATTCCCCCATTCTGTTAAAATAGTTTACAAATTCAATTTCATTCAGTATAATAGTTACAAATTTTTATCGGTTCCGCTAAATAGCCTTTTTCCGAAAATATCTTCTAGATCTTCGCTGAAAATTACCTCTTTATCGAGCAAGCGTTCGGCAAGTATTATATAATTATTATAGTTATCAGATAATATTTGTTTTGCTCGTTGGTATTGTGTGCTGATAATTTTATTAACCTCTTCATCAATGATTTGAGCTGTTTTTTCGCTATATGGTTTATTGAAGCTGTATTCATTCACGCCGGTAGAATCATAAAAGCTGGTATTTCCGATTTCTTTGCTCATGCCGAAATAAGAAACCATTGCATATGCTTGTTTAGTAATGCGTTCAAGGTCATTAAGCGCACCTGTTGATATTTTCCCGAATATTAAATCTTCTGCCGCCCTGCCTCCAAGAGTGGAACACATATCATCGAGCATCTGCTCTGTTGTTGTCAGTTTTCTTTCTTCGGGCAGATACCAGGCGGCGCCTAACGATTGACCGCGTGGAACAATAGTAACTTTTACAAGAGGGTTTGCATATTCAAGAAGCCAACTGACTGTTGCATGCCCTGCCTCATGATATGCAATTGTCTTTTTTTCGACAGCAGTAATAATTTTATTCCGTTTCTCAAGTCCGCCAATAATTCTGTCAACAGCATCGAGAAAATCCTGCCTGCCGACAGCGGTTTTGTCATTTCTCGCTCATCGCCGGAAAATCCAGGTGTTTGCCGTGCAAGAAATTGGACATCAACTGAATCATCAAGCTTCAATGGCTTGGTATGTACTATAAATATTTCTTTTCTTTCATTTAATTCAGGTAATTCAACGTGAATCTGGCGGTCGAAACGACCGGCTCTCATCAGGGCTTTGTCAAGAATATCGGCACGGTTAGTTGCTGCAAGAATAATTACCCCGCTGTTTGTATCGAAACCATCCATCTCGGTCAGCAGTTGGTTAAGCGTATTTTCTCTTTCATCATTAGCTCCGAAATTCGGATTTCTGCTGCGCGAACGGCCTACTGCATCAATTTCGTCAATAAATACTATACATGGGGCTTTATCTTTGGCTTGTTTGAAAAGGTCCCTGACGCGTGAAGCTCCCACTCCAACAAACATTTCTACAAAATCGGAACCTGATATTGAGAAAAAAGGCACATTCGCCTCACCGGCAACGGCTTTAGCAAGCAAGGTTTTCCCGGTTCCCGGTGGCCCGACAAGCAAAGCTCCTTTAGGTATTTTTCCGCCAAGCTGTGTGTATTTCTTCGGATTCTTAAGAAAATCAACTATCTCCTGTATTTCCACCTTTGCCTCTTCTAAACCGGCTACATCTTTGAAATCAGTCTTAATATTCGCCTCTTTATCAAATATTTTGGCTTTGGATCTGCCTATATTAAATATATGTGGGCCTCCGCCTCCGCCTGAACCGCTCATCTTCCTGAATATAAATATCCAGACTCCTATAAGAACCAAAGGAAGAACTACCCACCCTATAATATCGCCCGTCCAATCCTTTCTGGTTTCGTATTCCGGTATAATATTGGGGCAGCCTCGCTCGGTTTGAGCTTTTTGCAAATTTTCTTTGAATGCCTCCCCGGGCATCTCAAAATAATAAGGAGGGCCACCAAATGAAAAAGTGCTGTTCTTATCAAGTACATCTGCATACTTTTTAGGGTCTGATTCTAATTTTTCCGGTTTAATATATATTTCTATCCGCTCGTCATTTACTATTATAATCTTGTCAACATCGCCAGGTTTAAGCATTTTGTTCTCAAAATCCTGCCAGTTGGTTTTTATGCTCTTTGAAGTGAAATTATTAAATGTGGCAAGTACAATAAAAACAACGGCGATAAGACCGTAAACCCAATAAATATTAAACTTCGGCTTGTTTTTTTTGCCTGGTAAAAAATTTTCTATTTTGTTCTCTTTATTATTTTTTTCTGCCATTTTAATTTATTCTGTTAATATTTGCATCAGCCCATAACCCTTCCAAGTTATAAAATTCACGGAATGGCTGCTGAAATATATGAACAACAATATCTATATAATCAAGCAACAACCATTGTGAATTTTCCTTACCTTCAACATGCCAGACATTTTCATTGAGCTCGTTTTTTACATGTTTTTCAATATTTTCGGCTATCGCCCGTACCTGAATATTAGTATTTGCATGGCATATTACAAAATATTTGCATACGGCATTTTCAATTCCCGAAAGCTCGATACTTATAATATCCTCGCCCTTTTTATCCTGAATCCCCTCTATTATTGCCTTTAATAATCCTTTTGAAGTAGCCCTTTTCGTCTTTGGCATATATTCGTTTATTTTAGAATTAATCCTTGACAATTTTAATAAAGCCTACTATAGTTTCGCAATAATGTCCTTCCCCAACCCAGTTTCCGAAGCAATTTCGTCTATAGAAAACCCGGAGTTTTTCATTTGTTTAACTAATTTGATGATAAGCGCCTCTTTTTGTCTTTGCCCTTCTTCTTCACGTTTTATGGCTTCTTCTTTTTGTTTTCATTCTTCTTCTTCACGCTTTATGGCTTCTTCTTTTTGTTTTCGTTCTTCTTCTTTTTGCTTAATAGCTTCTTCCTTTTGTTTTCTTTCTTCCTCCTTTTGTTTTCTTTCTTCCTCAATTTGTTTTAGAAACTTGGCCTCCTGTTCATCGAAAATAGTGTCAATTTCTTCCTCGCCTTCCAACTGACGGCGAAAGTTACTATCCATCTCCATTAGGTACTTAAAAGCTTTGTCATATAGCGGGTTAACAATTTTCATATTATTCTGTTTTACAACACAAAATTAATAAATATATTCTGAAATGCAGGTACAAAGATAAGGAATTTTATTATAATGTCTTGTAAAACTATCAATATTCTATTATCTTTGCACTCTTTATGGTGGGTGTAGCTTAGTTTGGTCAGAGCGTCAGATTGTGGCTCTGAAGGTCGCCGGTTCGAATCCGGTCATCCACCCGATATACATATATTATGTTTGATCTTCCAGATAAAAAAATTATCACCGGAATTTTAAAAAAAGACCCTTTCGTATTCAAGTATATTTACAATCATTACTTCCCTGTAATCCGTAAAATGGTGCTCCTCAACAGCGGTTCCGAACAAGATGCCGAAGATATGCTTCAAGAATCTTTATTTATTCTTTATAATAAAATTAAAAATAAAATTTTTGATACCAGCATTTCACCAAAATCATTTATTTATATAACCTGTTTTTTTTTATGGAAAAATATTTTGCGTAACAGAAAAGGAGAGCTGCAAAACATGAAGAATTATTCAATGTGTATTGATAATCTGGAGCTTATGGATTATAAGGATGTTTTATCAAGGGAATATTTGTACTATTTATATTTTGACAGGCTTTCCAAAATTTGTCAGAAAATATTAACTTTATATGTCAATGAATATTCAATGGAGGAAATAGCCCGGCTTACTGAATTCGGCAGCGCCAAGCAAACTCATAATAAAAAAATATATTGCCAGAAACAGCTTGCCGGAATGATTAAAAAGAATCCATTATATTGCGAATTAACCATCTAATATTATGACATTAACTGAAGATAACAAATTTGAATATATTTTCAGATATCTTGAAAATGATTTATCTGAGCTTGAAAAAAAACAATTTGAAGAGCTAATTAAAAACAATCAAACGCTGAAAGATGATATTTCTTTATGTAAGAATATTAATGGCTTCCTTAAAGAACATGCCGCAATGCTCGAAATCAAATCTTCTTTAAATGAGATGCGGAACAGCGGATATTCAGATGAAATAAAAGACATGGTGAAAGAACATAATAAGAAATTAAATACAGATAAATCATACGGCAAAAATTTTGAAGAATTTAAGAAAATTGTAACCCGAAGTAAAAGAAAAGGTATCGAGAGTACGAAGATTAAAAAATTGAGACCTTTGATTTATGTTGCTGCCGCCGCAATTACTATATTATTAGTCACTACCATTTCAATCCTTTACTTTTTCAAAAAAGAAAATTATACTCCCGACGATTTGTTCTGCCTGTATTATGAAAAATACCAGCCCGATATTTACAAACGTTCAATATCAGATAAAAAAATTTCAGAAATAAAAAAATATTACTGCAGCGGGAAATATGAAGCTGCTGTTGATTCATTCAAAAGAATTGAAAATCCAAGTAATGCTGATATTTTTTATACGGCGATGTCGTATATTGAATTAAAAAAATTTGAAGATGCCGCAGCCAAGCTTGAATTTCTTTTAAGAACTAATAACAGCTTTTTTATTACCGCCGAATGGTATGCCGGATTATGCTATGTGAAAACAGGCAATTATTCAAAGGCGTTTTCCCTGCTAAATGAATGCGCTCAAAGAAAAAGCGTTTATAGAGGCAAAGTAAAAGAGCTACTTGAAAAACTTGAAATACAGAATCAAAAGCAAACAGGCGACCATTAAAATACCAAATCCAATAATGGCGCTATTGTAATTAGTTATTTTCAACGCCCTGTCGTTCCCCACATGAAAATAATTCGCCCAAAAAGCGGGATGCGCTTTCATCGGCTCGGCATTTTCAAGAAATTTCAGCTTTGCCCGCCACAATGCCGAATCTAAACTATAGCCATCGTACAAGCATGAGTAAAAATTTCTCATGATATTCATGCCCGTTATATCCCGTAGCTCCCATTGAGTAAACAGCACAGTTGAAGAACCTGCCATAATGAATGCTCTGGCAAGGGAAAATACCCCTTCGCCTTTGATAATTTTTCCACTTCCTGTATTACATCCGCTCAAAACAACTATTTTATTTTTAAAATCCATGTCAAGCAGTTCGTAAGCATACATTGAGCCATCATTGGCGCTGCCGGCATAAAAAATTAATCTTGAAAGCATATCATTTGACTGATTCGCTTCGGAATGCATAGCAAGATGAATAATTGAATGTTTATTATAAAATAAGAAAAAATTTCCCTTTGTCGCTTCCTTCCCTGTAAATTTCATTATGCGGTAATCATCAGGTATTGTATTGATTTCTTCAACGTTCGCCTCTATTCCACGGTAATTTATATCTCCTTCATAACCCGGCGCAAATGCAAGCAATGAATTATCATTTATAAAATGTTCTTTTTTGATAAGCTCCGCCGTGAATGTATATGAAATAGAATATTTATAAATAAGGTATTCCAGACCTGAATAATTAATAACAGTATCCTTTTTGTCATGGCTAATCAGCCCTTCAAACGGTATTGATGAAAGAATTTCGCAGGGAATAACAATTATTTTTTTCTTTAGCTTCTCCCCGACCGGTTTTATTAAAGTACAATACAGCCGATACTACCCTCTTACCATCGAATCATATTGTTGTACAGTATGCTCATCGGGGTTATAACTAACAATTGAATTCCCGATAGACATAAGAGAGTTAAAAAATTCGCCTGTAAGAGTGTCTTTATGAACATAAAAATTATCAGCCGTTACAAGAAAAATATAAATCACCGAATCAATAATTGAATATTCCACCATACAATTATCGGTGGCTAAATATTCCTGTAACGCCTCGACCGAACCGATATAATTAGTATCGTATTTGAGCTTATAATATTCAGGATATCGTTTTTCAAAGTAATTGGTTAATGTAAAAAGTTTTTTATTAAACGTAAAAAGCTTATCATTCCATAAATTCAGCTTTGCTCTATCAGGATTCCCCGAGCTGTTTTCTTGCTGTAATTTGCTTCTGTAAAAGCCAATATTTTTTAATATCAGATTTTCAATTTTTATTAATGTATCGGGAATTCTGCATATTTTTTTATTTTCCAGATTAAATAACGACTCCGTTAATGTAATATATTTGCTCCGGTCGGCATATACGAAAGCTTCTTTAAGATATAATGAATCACCTGTGGTTTTATACATTTCATAAGCGGTTTCTATAGCAAAATTGTAATAATCATATTCATTTTCCGAAAGGTAATATTTGCTTTCGTTTGTCAGATACCTGTTTCTTACATGAGCAATTACATCGAGCAACAGCTTAATCGTATTGTACGAACATTGCAGGTAATCGCCGCGCCCGGCGGCAGCTTTATAAAGAGCTGTGCTCTTCCCCTCCAGTATTTTTATAAACAAAATATCCGACAGAACATTTTCCGCTAAAGGATTTGAACATATTTCTTCCGAACCAAAGCTAGTGTCAGATACCGATATAAGCGCCAGTTGAAAATATTTGCTCGCAGTATTAAAATCCTCATTTATCAGGCAACATTTTGCTATCACATAATAGCATTCGGCAGTCAGAGGGTGATGCTCCCCGAATGCGTCTAACGACAGCTTTAATGCCTGTTCCGATAGCGCTTTGGAATATTCTTTTTCCCCGGCTACCGAACAGAATTTAAAATAGTATATCATATTTTTAATCCGTTCAAAAGGTCTGTTTTCAGGGCAAAGGGCAACCGATAATTTGTAATATCTTTCTGCAAGCAAATTTTCCCCGGTTTTTTCATAAGCCCTGGCTAAATATTTACAGATATAAGTACGCTCAAGCTGATTCGGGCTTTGGTAAATATTAATCGCTCTTTTGTAAAAATTTATCGCTTGAGCATAGCTTTTTTTCGAAAAATATATGCTCCCTGTGTTTAGTAAAACTTTGTACAACTGCTCTTGATATAGCGCCGAATCAGCTTCAGTAAAATAGTTTAAGGCATTATTATAATATATTAACGCGGGGTCATACTGCTTATCCACAAAATATATATTTCCACGGTTTAAATAAAGACTTGCTAATTTGACTTTATCCGGGGGTTCCGTTTTATTTATAATATTTTCGGCTAAAACAGAATAATATAACGCCTTGTTAATTTTTCCGCAACGATAATATAAAGCGCTCATATTAATATATGAACGCGCAAAATCATAATTTAATGTATCTGCCTGCTTTCTTTTTAACAGAAGATTTTTTTTATAGTATGCTTCCGATGAATCATATTCTCCTTTGAACATATAAGCATCAGCAATATTGTTTAAAATATTCGCTTTATCGGCAATAGACTCCTTTCTGAAATTTTCAAGATATACAAGTGTCTTCTTATAATATTCAGTGGCTTTATCAAAATCGTTAAGGTAATAACAAGCAGCGCCAACGTAATTGTATAAATAATAAAACAGGCTGTCGTTGGCCGGATATTGATTGTTCAAGCAAGCTATGCACTTCATAAATGAAGCTTGGGCTTCTTTGAATTTTTTCTGCTTAAATAATTCAATGCCTGCATCGGGGCAGTTGTCGCAGGGATCCCTGATAATACTGCTTTTGCAAGGCGGTATTAATATGAGAATTAATATTATTATAAATAAGCGATTATGAATGAGAATCATATTACAAATAAATTTAGCCTACCACTGAAAGCAAACGCCTGTTATAGCCAGTGCAATTCTTTTCTTTTATATCTGTGACCACTGTATTGTCCATTTTCTTTTAAATATTTCGTGTGTCGGGCGTTTTAAAAATTTCTTTTTAAAGAGTCATTGCAGGCTCTTTGACAAAGCTTTGATTTTTTACTACGGTAGGTGGGACTTTGGCAATGTGCCTGTAATTAAAATACTAATCAGAAATATATGTGTTAAAAATATTGTCCGCATTAGTTAAAAATAGAACAGCATTGTATCTATCTTCTTCGGATTTTTTAATGTTGTTAACGATATCGGTACAATCCGGATCAACTAAAATTGGTATTAAAATACTTTTTAAAGCTTTAGGTGTGTTATAATTTTGAACTGATCCTTTCGCAATTTTTTTAACACTCCGCTTACCAATTTTACTATATAATATTGCATAAATATATTCGGGGTCAATTTTATTTATATCAACCTTTATTATATTGTTATTGTCTGAAACGGCATATCCTTCTATGTCTTTGCCAATTAAACGAACTATGCCCATAGTGCCAACTCTTGTAATAACTATATCGCCTTCCTTAACAATAAACTGGTCTAATTGCTTTGTTTCGGTTTTTGATATATATTTTACATTTTGTGGTATTAATTGAGTTATATGATTACCTGATAAAAACGGAATTCCAAATTGTGGTTCGACGTAAACCCTTTTTGTTCTTGGAGGTGTGTATATTTTAGTGCATAAATCTCCTAGTGGTTTGTATTCAATTTTTGTCCTTTTAGATTTGCTTATTAATACTTTGTTTTTTGGATTGTGAAAATTTGGAAGTAAACTCTTTTTAAGCTCTTTTGATGAAATAATAAAAGAAAAATTAGATTTAAACTTTTCATCAGCACAGTACTTTTTATAATCGGTGATAATTGTTACTAAATCATTATCCAAAATAAAATTCTCATATTTATCTTGTATTAATGCTCCTTCTGAATTTCTTTGGTAAAGGTCTTTCCCTCTTTGATTTTTTCCAACCCTGCCTGCTTGAGCCATAAAAACACTATATTCAGAATCGTCTTTTTTATTCTCTAAAAAAAGCAAACAAGTTTGTGTTCCTGTATACGGTTGAAAGGTTTCAGATGGTAGTTGAACAATACCTAGTATTTTAGTATTTGACAAAATCCACTGCTTAATATTTGCATCCTCATCATTACTTAAATCTCCGATTGGTAATACTATTCCAATTCTACCATTTTTCTTATTTAAAAATTGGAAACATCGCTCTAAAAATAAAATGGAAGGTTTAACAGCTGTTTTACTTTTATTTGTTTTTATAAAAATATCCTTTTTTAATTCCCATATTTTTGCTAAATCAAATTGCTCGAGTTGTTTTCCTTCAACCTTTATGTCTTTTCCAAAAGGAGGATTGGTTAATATTATATTAATATTATTAAGAGCTATTTCTTTTTTATTTATTGAATCCCAATTTTTAGGAAAATCAAGGCTGTTTTCAGAAAAAATACTACCAGAGCCATCACCAACAATAGCCATATAAGCGTTACTAATTTTTACCAAATCGCGCTCCTGATCAATGCCAAAAAAATATTTTGAAAAAATATCTTTTTTGTAAGTAATTATTTTTCCCGGTGTTAATCGCTTACTTAGAGATATGTCAATAGCATTACTAATATGCTTTAATGATTCTATTAAAAATCCACCAGAGCCACAAGCAGGATCAAGTATTAATTCTTCTACTTTTGGATCAATAAATTCGACCATAAATTTTACAACCTGTCTAGGTGTAAAAAATTGGCCATTATCTTCTTTTAAAGATTCATTTGTAAATACTTCAAAAGCTGTTCCAATGGAATCAACATTTGAATTAAGAAAACAATATTTTTGAAATTTACAAACTATTTCGAGAATTGTATTTTTATCAAATTCTATAGAATCAGATTCGTAAAAAATATCTTTATATTTTGTTTTTACTTCTTTAAAAAGTACATTTATTTCCGATACTGTTTTTTCAATATCAGTTTCCTCTTTATCATTTAATCGAACATGAAATTTACAGAATTCAGCAGGGGTTAATTCGTCATAAAGTTTACAAAACAAAATATTAATAATATTTGTAGTAATTCTATCTGGTTTTTTAATATTCGCATTAGCATAAATATAGTCAAGAATTTTTTGAAATATGTCAATAATATTTGATGGTTGAATTAATATTTCTTTTTTAAGAGAACCGAGTTTATGCTGATAATGAGGTATGTCCCATATTTCAGTGAATTTTGTTGCATTTTTTGTTCCAATATTTGTTTTAAAATAAAATGTATGTTTTCCATTTGTCCATGCACACCAATTTGCTGTGGTTGCTGTGACATATGAGGATAACTGCTCATCATAAGTTTTAACAGATGGTACTTTAGTTTCAACTATAAGATAAATATTATCTTGTTTCTTTTTTGTTGAATTGAAAATAACAATGTCAGCGTGTTCGTTATGTTTTTTCTTTGCACCTCTTTGGATTGGAAATTCAATATCAATTAACTCGTTCGGGTATCCATATTCATTATGAAGTTTTTTTAAAAAAAATTGCCTTACTCTTTCTTCTGGTGTATCATTTAAAGATTTTCCAGTAATAAAACATTTTATTTTCATAAAAATATGATTAAATATTTACCGTCAAAAATAACAAATATTATATTTAAAAACCAAATCACAAATAAATATAATAATTACATTATTTCTCAATCTATTTAACATAATCTTAATTTTTTTAAAAATATTTTTTGTTTCCCATTGCATTGAAATAAAGCAAGTTAACCCTGGTTAAAGAAAAAAAATTAAAAAAAAATTCAGCATTTGCCATTCTCATTACATATACGGTAAGAAGTGTATGCCGAAAAGCTTAATCCGAACCTGACGGTGGGCTGTATACTTCGACTATTTGAGTTTGCAAGAAAAGGCAAACTCAAACGCTCAGTATAACTGAAACTAAACAGCTTTGTAGTTGCAAACCTGTTAAGTTTCAGTATAAATGCCTTGCCTAAGGGTCGGTGAAAAAGAGTAGGTGAAACTAAAAACTTACTGTTATGAGAACAATGGGAGTAATATTATTAGCAATGATTTTTGCGGCTATGTACAGTTGCAGAAAAGACGACGAATCGGAAAAGCCACCCGGAGCATTGCCGGGCGGCATTAAGCAATCTGCTGCTCTGATAGGTGTTCAAACAGATGAAATTCTGGTTATTGAACAATCCTTGGCGCCCGGTCAGACCGTAAACCTGAAAGCAGGCGGTTTTAATCAGGACATGTCAATGCTTGTAGAAAATAAAAGCGAAACGGAACTGAAAGTATTTATGGCCGAAACAGCAGTTATATCATCATCGCTTCACGAGAAAACCGTTGCCCAGATGTCGGAAAAGCAAATAATGCTCAAGGATATCGGGCTTGAACAGATAAAACAATTTCTGAACGTTAAAAACCCCGCTTCCGATAAGCATGCTCAGATTAAGGTAACAATATTTTCAAATCCTTATGAATCTTACGGAGTATTATACGACAAGGCTTTCGGGCAATTACGTAATCATCCGGGCTATCCGGAGCTGGAAATGAATTATGTTTACAATTATATAAATACTTTTATAAAAGGAAGGGTAAGCGAACAGTCGCTCCCATTAATACTTGACAATAAAATTTCCGGATTCCTTGAAATGACCTATGATTACGACCTGACCAAAGTGGCGGAATTATTCTATACCAATGGACTGGTTGACCATAAAGAGAAACAGATTTATACCGTACTTAATACAATGCTCAGCACATCACAGAGCGTTGATATTTTGTCAAACAGGTTAAAGAATTATGAAAAATCGTTGTACAAACGAAACGATTTGACCATGAATCAAAAGTTACCGCTTCTGGCGACATCCGCTATACTCAGGTATGGCTGCCGGTATTGGGAAAAATTAGCCACTGATGACCCTGCTCCCTTGGTTTGTTCCGTTAAGTATCCTGCCTGGCTCGGAGGGCCAACCAAAGACAACTATTTCAGTTATACAGGCACAGGAAGCGATGGAACTGAAATTCTTTATGAATTTGAACATTATATATGTGCATGGGGCGCTGTTATTGTGGGATGGAAAGTATTAGGCGTTCCGCCGCCACCTGATGACCTTGACCCGGAACCGCTCGATATTCTCGATGGTCCTATACTGCCCAAATGTTTGGCACCGAATGGTTAGTATTGCGGCAATTTATACTATACGCGGGGTAAATTTCCGCATTTATTATTCCATCGAAGTACGAATTTGTTACGAACTTACGAATTACGAATTTACCAACCTCGAACCCTTTCGTAATTCGTAAGTTCGTATTTCATTCGTACTTCGGTGGGGTAATAACATCTATATCTAAATAGTTACAAATAAATTTTAAATTTTCAAAAAAATGGTTTTAAATGGTAATAAAGAGCGAATTCTTCAAAAGATTGAAGAATTAAAGTCGCAACTTGAATGTGATGTAAAGTTTACAGCCGATGAGCGGCGACAAATGCCCATGATTGGAGGCAACCGTGAAAAATTTATTAAAGCGACATTTGAAATTGTTGAAAGGGATGACGGATTTCTTCCGAAAAGGTTTGAGCTTGAAAAGATGAAGGAAAATTTCAATGACTACATAGAGCTAAAAGAAATACTGCTTGAATTTAATAATCTGAAGGCACCTATATATGATAAATACATTCACGCAGGCACGGCTGCTTATCATAGTGCACTGATGATTAAAAAATTTCTTGATAGTATCAACGCACCGGAATATGAAAGCTGGAGGCAAAAGCTGCACTCTTTTTTCCCTAATGGGAAAAAGCTGATAAAACCTGCTTATACGAAGCCGGCGTAACTATACAGACCGGTTGAATATGACGTTTCGTTGTCCTGCGGACAAACGAAAGTTAAGTGACCTCAATTCGTCCACAAGGACATTGTTCTATTGTTCAAATAATACCTGCAAGTATTGAGAACTTACAAATAAGTCGGGTTGGCTTACTGCAAGTACTCATAATTGTTGAAAACTTTTTTCTAAAATATTTGGTAATTTCAATAAAATTTTTTATACCTTTGCATAAATGAAATCCATTTTAAAAATATTACTTTTTCTGCTGCTATTTTCTTTTACAGGCTTGGCGTTTGCGCAAAACCTCGTGCCTAATCCAAGCTTTGAAGACTATGATACTTCTATTGTTGCCGGTTGCTCGTTTGAAAGACTTATTGAATGGAAATCCTTTGGTTATACACCTAATTATCACAATGTATATTTAGGAGGAGTTCCAAATAACGGATTTGGATATCAAATTCCCGCATCAGGTGTTGCATATATAAGTAGTGGGTGTTATAGTACTTATCCTACATTTCCTAATGTAAGAGAGTATATTGGAGTTAAATTTATTGATACTTTAAATATTGGTACTAAATATTATTTTCAAATGAAAGTGTCGGCAACTTATAGTAATCCAGGTAACAGCAATTGTGCAATTAACAAGATGGGTGCATTATTTTCTACAATTTCTTATGAGGTTGAGCCGTGTATTAGTACAACACTTTTAAGTCCCCCTAATTTTGCCCATATTTATTCAACTGAGATAATTAGTGATTCTGCCAACTGGACCACTTTAAGCGGTTCATTTGTTGCTGACTCTGCTTATCTATATCTTGTTATCGGAAACTTTTTTGACAACTCTTCTACACAGTATATAATAGTGGGGGATACTTCAATTAGTCCTTTTTTGTTATCTTACTATTATATAGACGATATTTATGTTGGGATTAACCCTCCTGATAATATTCTGGATAAAAATTTAAAAGAAAATCATATTTCTGTATATCCAAATCCAATTAATGATTATCTTGTCATTAATATTTCAGAATCATTGGTATTATCAACTGTAATAAATATATATGATATTTATGGTAATTTCATTTTAAATTACAAACTTACATCATTAAATCAATCTATTAATATTAAAGAATTGGAACCATGCATTTATATTTT
>JACQWN010000345.1 GCA_016209245.1 Bacteroidia bacterium | reverse complement strand
TAATGAACTTATTGATAGTATTGACAGAACTCCTTTCGAAGGAATCGGAAAACCCGAACCATTGAAACATGAACTTAAAGGAGCATGGTCGAGACGCATTACTGACGAACATCGTTTGGTTTACCGTGTTTTCGGCGATACTGAAATTGTAATTCTTCAATGCAAGTTTCATTATTAATTTTTTAATGTTTCTGGATAATTCCCAACGTGGACAAGCCACAAACAAAAAAAGGAATATTGCCACAGATTATACAGATTTTATAAATTCATTTTTTCTTTAATCTGCGTTAATCTGGGCAATCTGTGGCATTTTTCTTTAATATTTTGCCAAAAAGTTCAAGATATTTTTGATAAGCTACTAACAGATATTTTGAGTAATACATAAATCATTCACGCTGATTTACAACATTTTAGTTATCTTATTTTTTTATCCATTTTCGGACAACCTGAATTGTGTTTAACTATTTCTTTGTCTCAGGGCTTCATAAATGATAATAGCAGCCGAAGCTGATACATTTAACGAATCATTAATTCCGTGCATTTGGATACTAATATTTTGGGTTGAATGTTGCAGCCATACCTGATTAACGCCTTTATCCTCGGAGCCGACAATTATTGCGCAAGGTTCTGTAAAATTTATTTTTGTGTAATGAAGAGCCGCCTTTGGCGTTGCAACAAAAATATTAATTACGTTTTGTTTAAGCCATTGTATTGCTTGGTTGTAGTCGCATAAAGCGATTTGCACCCCAAAAATACATCCGACGCTTGAACGAATAATATTAGGATTATATAAATCTGTTTTAGGAGCGCAGATTAATACAGCATCCACGCCCGCACCGTCGGCAGTTCGTAATAATGCACCGATATTTCCAGGTTTTTCAATTCCATCAATGACAAGAAGCAATGGATTATTTTTCAATTTAATTGCGTTTAATGTTCGCTGTTTTTCTTTAAAAATGGCAATTATTCCAACTACAGTATCACGGTAAGCGACTTTTTGCATAATTGCAGGTGTAATTTCATACCAACCGGCATCAGAACCTGCTTTATTTTTAATACTGTTCAATTCATTCAGGGTTATTTTTTCAGGGCAAAAAAATATATCGGTCACTTCATATCCGCAAGCAAGAGCGAAATCAATTTCTTTGTTGCCTTCAACAATAAATAAACCTGTTTCTTTACGTTCTTTCGGTTTTGTATAAAGTCTTATAACGCTTTTAATTTTAATATTTTGGAAAGAGCTTATCTTTGTTACCATAATTGGTAGATTATCTTAGCCAATATCTTTAAAACTAAAGATATTAATAATAAAATACAAACTTACATGATTTTTTAAAAATCACATAGACAAAATAAAAAATATTCTTATTACCTTAACGGACCTCTTGCAAGGGTTGAGCTTACCGATAATAAAGTGCAGTGCAGGAGTTATTTCCTGTTATTAACACAAAAAAATCATCATTATCATTATTTAATAAAAAGATTTTTTAATTTTGTATAACCTTAGAAATACGATCCGAGGTCTAAAAAATGGGGAGTACCTCAATTAATGACTTAAAAATTTTATGAATATTATGAAAGCAGGTATTTCAATTGTTACTATGATTTTTGTTTTTCTGGTATCGGGTTATGCGCAGCGGAGCCGGTCATTGCCCCGGAATCTTCGTTACAGTCTGTCACAACCTTTGGTTTTGCAGGAGAGTTCGTCTCTGGATTATGCAACGAAGTTAAAGGTCCCCTCTTTTCAAGGACAGTTCTCCAGCCTGCCCGTTCAAAAAAAGGGAGTGAAGAAAGGGCGCCTGGTAGCGGGGCTCATCCTGGCAGGTTTGGGCGCAGTGCAGATTGTTATCGGTTTTGCCATATTTGCCACAAGCCCTTTACAAAGCTCCTATGACAATACTGGTACAATCTATTACTCACCAACCGAGGGAAGGGGCATGGGCGGCTTTCTCCTGATGTTTAACGGCGCGGGCATGGCCGGAATCAGTGTTCCAATATTGATATCCAGTAAGAAAAAAAGTTCGGGTGGATATAGGAGAACGGTAATATTATCCCAACCTCCGACCTGCCTTGAGTTAAATACCGCAGGTGCGGTATAACTTAAGGTCCGGTAATGAAAGCAGCGTGCGGCTTTTGAGGGAAGCAAGTTGTTTTTATAGCACACTATGATGTGCGAAGGTGCGAAGGCACAAAGGCACGAAGATACCGAGTTTCACCAAGATAAAAAATATTTACGAACTATTCAATTTATCAATTTAGCAATTTAGTAATTTAACAATTTAGCAATTTAACAATTTAGCAATTTAGCAATTTAACAATTTTATAAGATGTATTTATTAATAAAAGCTCCACCTTCGCAAGAGTACGAGCTGATTGATTGCGGAAATTATGAAAAGCTGGAGCGTTTCGGGAGATATATTCTTTGGAGGCCAGAGCCAAAGGCATTATGGCCAAAAAAAATTTCTGAACAAGACTATGAAAATTTATACCATGCCAGGTATGTCAGAAACAAAAAAAATTCGTTTCAATCTGACGAGCTGAAAGGCAAATGGACTACAAAACCGGGTATGCCCGATAACTGGCAGATTAATTATGGCGGACGGTTGCTCACATTGCATTTTAAATTGGCTTTAACTTCTTTCGGTCATATTGGTCTTTTCCCTGAACAATCTGATAATTGGGATTTTATTTATGAAACAGTATGTAAATTTAAAATTAAACCAAAGGTACTAAATCTTTTTGCATATACCGGTGGCGCCACCTTAGCGGCCGGAGCAGCCGGATCCGAAGTAGTTCACCTGGATTCGGTCAAGCAGACAATAAGCTGGGCAAATTTTAACAAAGAACTGAATAAAAATTCAGCGACGACTCATTGGGTAGTGGAAGATGCATTGAAATTCGTAAAACGAGAGGTTAAACGAGGAAAACGATATAACGGGATTATAATGGATCCACCGGTCTATGGACGGGGTCCTGAAGGTGAAAAATGGTTGCTTAATGAACAGTTTAATGAACTGCTTTTTTATTGTTCCAAACTAATTAATCACGAAAATGTTTTCATAGTTATTAATATCTATTCAACCGGTTTATCGGCATTAATATTAGATAATCTTGCAACATTTCACTTTTCTTCAACCGGCAATGAAATAGGAGAAATTTATATTACATCCGCTAAAGGAGATAATTTACCGCTTGGCGTTTTTCTAAGAGTCAGAAAGTTGCACTAATTACGAGATTAAATTATCTTTTTTCTCTTTCTATGATTGCTGTATAATTTATATATATAGTAGGTGATAAAAAGCCCGAATATGACAACAATAGCAATATCTATTTTATGGCTATATTTGATCACTTCCTGCCAATTTTTTTGTAAGCTATATCCGACATAAGTAAGAAATGCGTTCCAAATACTTGCACCAATAATAGTATAAAGCGAAAATCTGAAAAGATTCATCTTTCCTATGCCGGCGGGTAATGAAATTAAATGACGCACAACCGGGATGAACCTACAAACAAGAATAGTAATTTCTCCGTGCTTTTTAAAATATTTTTCTGTTTTAGCAAGATGTTCTTTATTTAGAAGCAAATATTTTCCAAATTTTTCGACTACCGGCTTGCCGCCCCATGCCCCGACGAAATAAGAAATCAAAGAACCGATAATACTGCCGAGAGTGCTGAATATTATTACTCCCGCAAAAGTGAATCTGCCCCGGGCAATTAAAAACCCGGCAAAAGGCATTACCGCTTCGCTTGGTACAGGGGCAATCATGCTTTCCAACGCCATTAAAATCAATACACTGATATAACCAGTGCTGTCAATAAAATTTACAACAAAATCTACAATAAATTCTGTGATACCCATAAAATTCAGATTATCAAATAAAATGTCAAAATTAAATTTAATTCGATATTAAAAAACATGATATTTTTACAATTTTTAGTAACCGTTCACGGTATTTAAATGATTGATTATAAACTAAATATAAATTGAAAAATAGAAAATTAAGCCACAGATTACACAGATTTTCACAAATTATTTTTTAATTGAATTTGTTA
>JACQWN010000292.1 GCA_016209245.1 Bacteroidia bacterium | reverse complement strand
TGCTGAATTGCTGAATTGCTGAATTGCTGAATTGCTGAATTGCTGAATTGCTAAATTGCTAATTAACCATATAACCATATAACCATATAACCATTTGATAATAAATAGAATAGTTTTTTTATAAAAAATTTACCATTAATTTGCACTTTCAACTCTTAATTGGCGTTATTTATATATTTTTACGGTTATAAACACAATTATGAATTATATCATCCACATACCAGATTTAGCTAAAATGACTTATATTCTTCCATTGCTGAGAGATTTAGGAGTCAATATTGCTGAGGTTGAAAACACTGATATTGATAATATACAAATCATAGTACCTCCTGTAAAAAATGGGAATAAATGTATTCTTTTTGGTGAATGGAAAGATATTAAATGCTCAACCAGTCAATATAGAAGAAAGATATGGAGAAAAAGAGAAAAGTTTTAGCCGATTCAAATTTATTAATTGATGCTTTTCGTGGAAAAATTAGTGCTAAAAAGAAACTTGAAAATAATGAATTTCTTATAGTTCTTTCTGATATTACATTAATGGAACTATATGCAGGCTGTAATTCAATTGAAAAACGAACGAGACTTGAAGAACAGCTGAAGTATTATGCAACCGCTCCTATCACAAATATAGTAGCAGAGAAAGCTATTTCACTGATAAAACGATATGTAAAAAATTATCAGATTCACATTCCTGATATTATAATTGCAGCAACTTCTCTTCATTATGGATTGCCTCTGATTACTTCGAATAAAAGAGATTTTGAATATATTAAAGAGATTATTTTAATATAAGTCTTAAATCTAGATTTCAATATTGTGTATGGTCGATATAGTATATGAAAAATACTTCGGAAATGTAAGCAAAAACAATTACAAAGGTAGATTCCCGTAATATTGTCAGAAGCTTCCACGCTGACCGGCTGTAAATGTATTACTAAATCCCCATGGATAAAATTCAAAAGAAAAAATTAGAAAAAAAGCTAAAGCAGCAACAAAAGCAAAAAGAACACACTAAAATTATCAGCAAGCGTCTGGTAATTATTTTGGGCTTAATAATAGCTGTGCTTGCTTTTGCTTTATATGCCAACACTCTAAATCACGGATATGTTCTCGACGATTTTTCGGTAATTAAAGAAAACTACATTGTAAAACAAGGAATCGGCGGAATACCTACTATTCTGAAAACCGACTACCGTTACGGATACTGGAACAGCAAAGGAAATATGTACCGTCCGCTTTCATTAATAATGTTTGCTGTCGAATGGCATTTTTTCCCTGATAAACCGCAAGCCGGACATTTTATCAATGTTTTATTGTATGCTTTGACAGGTATTGTACTCTTTTTCACATTAAAAAAAATTCTTTATAAATATAACATAATTATACCGTTTGTTTGTTGCCTGTTATTTATTTCCCATCCTGTTCATACCGAAATAGTGGCAAACATTAAAAGCAGGGATGAAATCCTTTGCTTTCTGTTTGTATTGTTTTCTATACAATGGCTTTGGAAGTTTCTTGAGAAAAAGAAGCTCATAACAATTATTATTTCGCTTTTCTTTTTCTTGGTTGCTTTTACTGCAAAAGAAAGTACAATAACTTTTCTGGCTGTTATTCCTTTATTAATATTTTTGTTTACCGATGTCACCTTAAAGAGAAATTTGTTCTTATCGGCTTTATATCTCATACCGGCAGTTCTATACTTAGGCATACGAAGCAAAGTTCTTGGTGATATTGGCGCAACAAGCCCTATTTCGGTTTATGACAATTACATGGTATCGGCGCATGATATTTTTAGCCGCACTGCCACGGCTTTTCTGTTATTCGGAAAATATTTATTACTTTTAGTTTTTCCTCACCCCCTGATTTCCGATTATTCTTATAAACAATTTACATTAACATCGTTCGCCGATTACCGGGTAATTATTACTGTAGTTATCCTTCTTGCACTTGGCATCTATTCAATAATTTTTTTAAAGAAAAACAAGCTTGTATCATTTGGAATACTGTACTTTTTTATCACTTTTTCACTTTATTCCAATCTAATTCTGATAATCGGAACCTGCTTGGGAGAACGGCTTTTATATTCCGCTTCGCTGGGATTCGCTCTTATTATTGCATTTTTTATTATCAAATTATGTAAAGTTGATATCTATGAAGTAGTAACAACATCAAAGATTACAGAGTTTTTCAAAAAATTTCCCGTTGTGCTGAGTATTTCAGGACTAATTATTATTGCTTATGGATTTAAAACCATCGCCCGGAATAAAGAATGGAAAAATAATTACACTCTTTATTCGACCGATGTAAAACGTTCGCCGAACAGCAGCAGGGCGCATTATCAGTATGCACTTTCGCTTGTTCAGGATAAAGCATTGGATGAAAAAATTCAGAATGACACTGCAATAAAAAATGCTTATCTGGATTCGGCAATAACTGAATTTAAAAAAGCAGCCGAAATATATCCATATAATGCAGATATTTATGACCAGCTCGGATTAGCTTATTTCAGACGGGGAGACCAGCAAGAATCACTCAAATACTTTTTAAAGACTATTGAGCTTGATAGTCTAAAAGCAAGGCCATACAGCAACATGGGTATTATTTACTTTAATGCCGGTGATTATAAAAATGCCTTGAAAGTCTATGAAAGAGCAGTAAAGCTTGACCCGCGTTTTTCCGACGGATATTTTAACCTTGGCAGCACCTATGGCACACTTGGAATGCTCGATAAGGCAATTAACAGCTTCAAAACATGTCTTTACTATGATCCGGAGAATGCTCAGGCATGGTATTTTCTTGCAATAACTTATGAAAAAACAGGGAATATCCCCGAAGCGCAGAACTGTTTTGAAAAAGCATACCAGATTAATCCAAAGTTGAGGAAATAAAAAAAGAAAGTACACCTTACAGGTTAATCCGTTATTAAAACAAAAAACCGCATTAATAGATGCGGTTTTTTGTTTTAATAAATTTATGGTATTGGGGTCCAAACTTCCCTCATAATTCTGTTGCCAGAACCCCCAACATAGAAATAACTCAGATGGAATTCGCCTGTTCCAGGATCATAATAATTATCTTCTCCTGGATAATTAGCCATATCAGCTTCGCTATCCGGACCTGTGGAACAGGTAACATCGTTTGTTACAGGATCAACGGTTACCGTAACAAAATAGCCATAAGCGCCTAAGTCTCCGGCATTAGCCCAACAAGAAAAAGCATTAATAGGAGTCAAAAATTTCTCTTCATTAACATCACGAACACCGGCAGTTGGATGATCAAATGTTCCGACACATTGATAATTCCCGGCATAAATATTTGCAATAGATATATTAATAGTAGAGTTATTTATCACACTCGATGATAATAGAACTTTATTGGTCCAGAGCGTATCGGCAGTGCTATAAAATTCATTATAGACATCAACTTTAGTGATGGCAGGTCCTTTGGGAACCTTAACGCTTATGTCTACGGTTGGAGTAGCATTCAGCTTGTACGGAATGTTAGCGGTAACCGCTTTGACTAAACCGCCTGTTTTAACATTGCTGGTCATTATATCCGTATCTTTTTTACAGGATGATAATAATGTAATACCGGCGAGCAAAGCCAGATAAAAACCTGATAAATATTTTCTTTTCATAATATTAAATTTTATTATTAATTATTATTGTATCTATTTAGGTATAAACGTTATTATTTCACCGAAGTACGAAAAAAATACGAATTTACGAATTACGAAAGGGTTCGCAATGGGCAAATTCGTAATTCGTAAGCGTTGCATTGAGCTTGTCGAAATGTTCGTAATAAATTCGTACTTCGTTGGGATAATATACGTATGAAATAACATTGACCTAAATAGTTACTTATTATTACTACTAATTTACATGATAAATCAATTAACATCCCACCATACTCTTGTATTTAAGTCATCAGTACCTTGTTCGGCAACTGCGTTTGCAACATTGGTAGGGTTCCGGGAATATTCGTCTGATGGATAATAACTTCTGACAGGAATTAAGCCACCATTTGCACCTGCGACTGCCGGTGTAAGTACAGGATAACCGGTCCGTCTCCATTCAAACCATGCCTGAATGCCTTGGTCAAACATTGCAACCCATTTTTGAGTAGCGATTTGTTCCATTTCTGTGCCGGGATTTAGCTCCCATGTTCCGCCCCAAGCTTGGAAATCGAGAAATGCATATTCATAAATTGAGGTATCTGATGCGGGATTCCAACCCCAGGTCTCAAAAGTTGCAGCCCATGGTTGCAAAGCCCACTCCCATAATGTCATGTTCGGATCAGCGGGGGCGGGATGATCTAAAGGTATTTGTTCCCATGATGCAGTAATACCTGCCTGATAATAGGAAGCTGCGTCTCCTGATATATAACCTTTAAATGCAGCTTCGGCGAGAATGAATTGAAGTTCGGCATAACTCATTAGCATTCCGGGTGCAGAAGCTTCTGAAAAATAATCGCCAATTTTGGATGTATTTGCTAATCCATTGCCATTATATGCGGCTGCATCTGATGATAACATACCGTTGGGTAAACCGACCCAATCTCCGGTACCTTCAGACAGGTTTGCAAACACAGTAACTCGGTAATCCGGGCTTATAAATGGATTATACAAATAATCAATCAATGTATTACTTACCCGATGGTCATCGCGGGTTTTTCTGTTTTCATTAATAGGATTATTGTTCGGCGCTGAACCTAAATAAATTGATGCAGCATGGTCGCTATTACCTGTATATATCGGATAAGTTGCCGGAGTATTAACAACTTTCGACATCTCAGTGTTAGCAAAGGTGGCATCTTTGCCTGACATTCTAAGGAATAAGCGAAGTTTTAATGAATTTGCGAATTTTTTCCATGACCCGATATCAT
>JACQWN010000291.1 GCA_016209245.1 Bacteroidia bacterium | reverse complement strand
TTTTATCAGTATCCTGAAACTTCTCTGTCAGGAGCTTATCAGTTTCCTGAAATTTCTTGTCAGTATCCTGAAACTTCTCTGTTAGGAGCTTATCAGTCTCCTGAAATTTCTTGTCAGTATCCTGAAACTTCTCTGTCAGGAACTTATCAGTTTCCTTGAATTTTTTATTAGTTTCTTGAAACATAATCCAGATTTTTTCAAAATTCAGAGGCTCATCCATTTGCTGTTTTTCCATATTGTTTCTTTCCGTTAAAGTACATGGCAAAAGTACATTAAAATATTGAATTAATCAAAAAATTATCTTTGAACCGGCGATTCAAAGCTAAATTTTATTTTTCCTAGCACATCAAAATAAAATTTAGCCCTTTAATTCTCTATCTCTCTTGAATTATAATTTTTACTACTTTTGCAACAAAATTCCAAAAAATGAAAAAACTCCCCATTGGCAAGCAGCGTTTCGCCAACATCATTAATAAGAACTATTTGAATAAACCAATATTATTTATACTTTTCGTTATTTTCAGCTTTAACGCTATTGCAGCCCAGACAAACGTTATTGACAGTCTGATGCAAAAGCTCCAATTCGCCGCAGAAGATACAAATAAAGCAAATACCTTATTAAGACTATGCAGAGAATATTTAATAATCAACAATATTCCTGAAGCTACCCGTTATAATGATTCAGGTTTGACATTAAGCTGGAAATTGAATTTCGCTTCAGGAACGGCGCTCGGATTAACATATAAGGCTTTATTTTTACGACTGGAAGGTAAATATAAAGAAGCGATTGAGCAACTTGAAAAATCAATATCTGTTTGTAAACAAACCGGAGATAAAAAAGGAATCGGATTCGCATTGAATGAACTCGGATTGATTTACGATTTTCTGTACGATTATCCGAAAGCTATTGCTAAATATGGTGATGCTTTAGAAATCTGGAAAGAGCTGAAAGATAAAGAGCAGATAGCAATGATTTATAATAATCTTGGTTTGATATATACGAGTCTGGGAAATCTTGAAAAAGCCCTGGAATATTACCAGCAATCGCTTAAAATTAAAGAAGAACTGGGTAATAAAGACGGCATAGCAGCTTCACTCGGGAATATCGGATTAATATATGACCATTTGGAAAATTTTGAAAAAGCCGAAGAATATTATCAAAATTCTTTTGAAATGTACAAAGAATCGGGAAACAAAAAAGGAATGGCTAATATGTCGAACAATCTGGGCAATATATATATGTCGTTAGAAAATTATGAGCTCGCTTTAAAAAAATATATGTCATCTTATAGTTTATATAATGATTTAGGGGATAAACTAGGACTTGCCAAAGCATTTAATAATATAGGTCTGATATATATGGAATGGAACAAGTATGATGATGCTTTGAAATATATAAAAAAATCACTCGAAATAAAAGAAGAGCTGCGCGATACAATAGGATTGGCTAATACATTAATTAATATTGGAGATATTTTTAAAAAATCCGGTAATTATAAAGAGGCAATAGATTATTATAATAAAAGTCTGCATCTGTCCGAATCAATAAATTTTATTTCCAGAATAATGGATAATTACAAAGCGTTCTCTGAAGTATATTCGATTTTAGGTAATAGCACAAAAGCGCTTGAGTACTATAAATTATATGCAAATATGAAAGATTCCGTGTATAATGCCGATATACATAAGCAAATCACAGAGATGCAAACCAAATATGAGACTGAAAAGAAAGAAAAAGAGATTACTATTTTAAAGTGGGAAAAGGAAGTTGAAAAAATGAAATTTGATAAAGAGCAGGACAAGCTGATAAAACAAAGAATTTTATTTGGTTTCAGCATTATTATTTTGCTCATCGCTTCATTTTCAGTATATATTTTTTTAAGAAACAAAGAAATAAAAAGAAGAAATTCTTTACAATCCGAATTGAACAGATACATGCAAAAGGCATTGCTCCAACAGATGAATCCGCATTTTATTTTTAACACCATTAATTCGATTCAGTATTTTATATTGAATAACGATAAAATTGCCTCGAATGAATATCTGACAAAATTTGCATCATTAATAAGGATTATTTTGGAAAATTCGGAACATCAAATTATAACGGTCGGGGAGGATATCAGCGCTTTGAAATTATATCTCGAACTGGAAGCGCTTCGTTTTGATGAAAAATTCGATTATGAAATTCTGCTCGATAATAGTGATTCGCTCTTAAAATATAACATACCGACCATGCTTATACAGCCGTATGTCGAAAATGCCATCTGGCACGGATTGCTTCATAAAAACGGCAAAGGAAAAATAACTGTCGAGCTGAAAAAAACAAATAATAGTCTTTTGTGCCGTATTGAGGATAATGGTATCGGCCGTAAAAAAGCAATGGAAATTAAGCAGGAAAAAAAGCAGAAGTACAGAGCATTTGGTACAGCTCTTACCGAGACAAGGTTAAAGTTGTTAAATTCGCTGTATGCCTGCAATCTATATATTAATTATATCGATTTATTTGATGATTCCGGTAATGCTGCCGGAACCAAAGTCGAAATCAGCATTCCAATTATATCATAAATATCGAAAATGGTTTACATTTGTAGAGACATACGGCTGTATGTCTCAATAAATACAAACCAATTATATCATAAATATCGAAAATGGTTTATATTTGTAGAGACATACGGCTGTATGTCTCAATAAATACAAACCAATTATATCATAAATACCAAAAATGGTTTACATTTGTAGAGACATACGGTTGTATGTCTCAATAAATACAAACCATTCAGAACAAAAAAAATTAATTATGCGTGTAATAATCATAGACGATGAAAAAAAAGCCATCAGGTCAATAGAATTAATTATCGGCGAATATTGCCCTGATTTGGAAATAGTCGGAAGGGCAAAAACTGCTCTTGACGGAATAAAGGAAATACAGGCGAAAAAGCCCGACCTTGTGTTTCTCGATATTGAGATGCCTCACGGTAGTGGCTTCGATTTATTGGAAAGCTTACCGGAAAGAAATTTTGATGTGATTTTTGTCACAGCATTTAATAACTATGCAATAAAGGCATTCAAATGTTCAGCAGTTGATTATATATTAAAGCCAATAAATATCAATGAACTTGTCGAAGCCGTCAAAAGAGTCATAGCAAAAAGAAAAGCTAATCCTCATGGCTCTGTTAATTACGATTTGCTTTTTAGCAACCTGAAATCCGGTCTTCTCAATAAGCTTACTGTTCCATCATCGGACGGGCTTATATATATTAATATTGATGATATTGTCAGGGTCGAGGCGGAACGAAGCTATTGTTATATATTTACCACTGATGGCGACCGGCTGATGGTGTCGAAAAGCCTTCTCGATGTTGAGACCCAGATAAACAATCCCAAATTTTTCAGATCTGCTCCCGTTTTCCGATAGGTAAATTCTTTCAGCCGTTAGATAGTTTATTCCTGCCTTAGGTAAGTTATGCCTTTTAAACAGAAAATTTTAAATCTATATTTGATACAAAATTTAATTTTTATATATATGAAACAAATAATATTAATAGCAACTTTTTCTATTTGGGCTGTCTGTGTTTCTGCCCAGAATATTCAGATAACAAAGAAATCTGAAACAAATGTAACACCTGCGAAGAATGCTATCAATGCTGTAAATTCATCAGGAGAAAAACCAGGGATAATACCCTGCAAATACCAAAGAACCGTAGGAAAGGAAAGCGGCAAAGCATCCGGTAGCACATCCGGTAAAGTGCTGATGAACGAACAGGAAGCTAAAATAGCTGTGAAAGATTCTTCCACGTTAAAAAATCCGAATCAAACAAAAGTTCAGCAACAACCTGGGTTAGAAAAACGATTTCTGGATATACAAAGAGAAAAAGAAAAACGGCTAAGAATGAATACTGAAAAAATAGCACACGACAGCATACATTAAGACTGTATATTTTAATCCCGACAAACATTGTCGGGATTGAAAATTTATTTATTAATTAAAAATTTTATCCTATGAAAACAAATTTATTATTCTCAAAAATCTTTGTTGGTATAACAAAATTTATATTAAATATCTTAAATATTATAAAAAATAAGAATAACATAAAATGGTGCTTCGCTTTATTATTAGCGTATTCTGTTTTCTTTACTAATAATGTAAAATCTCAATCTATTCCATATTCGTGCGATTTTTCTTCAACTACCGGGTGGACTTCTATGATTGACCCAGGAACTTGTAATGATAATTGGTACACTAATGCTTCAACTAATGCTGGAGGTGCATCTCCGGAAGCGTATTGTTATTACGATAATTGTAATCCGGGAACTACACGTTTAATATCACCGGGAATTAATACTTCTGGACAAACATCTTTGAATTTAAGCTTTAAGCATTTCTATGATGGGTATAGTACTGGTGTTACAATAAAAATTCAAAGTAGCGCTAATGGAACTACATGGACAGATGAAACATGGTCAGCTACTACAAGTGGTAATTTAGGTCCTGCGACAGTTAATACCACAATCACAAGTAATGTCGGAGCGACAACTTATATCGCATGGGTAATTACCGGAAATTTATTTAATTATGACAATTGGTATATTGATGATGTTTCGGTTACAGGCGGCGGTGGTGGAAACCCTTCCATCACCCTTGCCGATAACGGCACACAGGTTACTGCTGCAACTGTTCCTAAAGGAACACTTAATCATGTGTTGCATAAATCAAAACTGACTGTTTCTACAGCTAATGCAACCCTCACAGGTATGACATGCACTACTACAGGCACATGTGCAAATACAACTGATATAACTAATATCAAGGTACGTTATTCAACTGATAATGTACTTGACGCAGGGGATGCAACTTTAAGTACTATAACGCCGGCAGACCCGACTGCTGCACTAACATTTACTCCATTTACATCTCAGGTTATAACCACCGCAAGTCCGGGCTACATCTTTATCACTGCGGATATTGGAGCTTCAGCTGTTGATAATAGAACGATTGCTGTTAGTGCTCTTACCTCTGGTAATTTTACTATAAGTGAGACAGAAACATGGACGGGCTCAACTGCTGCAGGAGGAACGCAAACTATTGTTGCTGTATCTCCTGTAAATGACAATTGTGCAGGAGCTATTCCACTTGCAGTTTATTCGGGTTCCTGCGGTGGTGCAACTACGGGTAATGTTACAGCCGCTACACAATCAATTGCCGCAATTTCATGTGCTGGTTATACCGGAAATGCTAATGACGATATATGGTATACATTTACTACAACCAACGCAGGAAATCATACTATTACCGTAGATGGTAATGGGGATTTTGATGCAGTTGTTGATTTACGAACAGGTGCCTGCAATGGTTCTAATGTCTCCTGTGCTGACGGAACAACAGAAGGTGGTGTTGAAACAATTAACTATAACTGTTCTGCTTCTACAACATACTTAGTCAGAGTTTACGATTATGGTTCAGACTTTCCTGCAACTACTACTTTTACAATATGTGTCATAGATCCGACTCCGACAAATGATAATTGCTCGGGAGCTATAGAACTTACAGTTTATGGAACCTCATGCGGTGGAGCGACAACAGGAAATGTGGCTCTGGCAACTCAATCGCAGGCTGGATGCACAGGCACGGCAAATGACGATTTATGGTATCAATTTACCGCTACTGCTACCGCTCATAATATAACTGTAACCAGTTCTGCAAATTTTGATGCTGTGGCTCAGCTTTTCTCAGGCGCCTGTGGTTCGCTTACTTCAGTTTCATGTATGAATATTACTGGCACCGGAGAAACAGAAGGAGCTACCGCACTTACCGTATATGGTGCTAACTGCGGAGGTTCAACAACCGGCGATGTAATCGGAGCTACACAATCACAGGCGGGTTGTACAGGTACGGCAAATGATGATATTTGGTATCAATTTACGGCTACGGCTACTTTTCACAATATTAGTGTTGCAGGTTCCGTAAATTTTGACGCAGTAGTTCAGCTTTTCTCCGGCGCTTGTGGTTCTCTTACTTCAATAACATGCAGAAATAATACATTTGCAGGCGAAACGGAAATTATCAATGCAACAGGACTGACTAGCGGGAACACTTATTACGTGAGAGTCTATGATTATTACAGCGGTATGCCAGCTACTACTACTTTTGATATTTGCGTTACAGGACCTCCTGCCAATGATAATTGTGCAGGAGCTACCGCACTTACCGTATATGGTGCTAACTGCGGAGGTTCAACAACCGGCGATGTAATCGGAGCTACACAATCACAGGCGGGTTGTACAGGTACGGCAAATGATGATATTTGGTTTAAATTTACAGCTACCGGCACAACTCATGAAATTACTGTTGTTGGCTCTGTAAGCTTTAATGCTGTAGTTCAGCTATTCTCCGGTGCATGCGGAACATTGACTTCCATAACATGCAGAAACAATACAGGTATGGGAGGTGCAGAAGGTATAAATGCAACAGGACTTACTAATGGAAACATATATTATGTGAGAGTTTACGATTACGGAAGTGGTACTCCTGCCACCACTACTTTTACTATTTGCGTTACGACTCCCTGCGCTACTGCAGGTACATGGGATGGCACAGAAGATAACAATTGGAACACTCCAGGTAACTGGAGCTGCGATGCTGTCCCTACTCCATTAACAAATGTTACAATTCCGAGCGGCACACCATTTTCGCCTAATGTGACCAATGCTAATGCTTTTTTTTTTTTTTTCACTATAAACAGTTCAGCAACCCTTACTGTCTCTGCAAGTTCCGGTTATTATCTGGAGGTTGATGGAAATCTGAATAATAGCGGAACTTTTAATCATACAGGAGATGCCTGGATTTATTTGCGCGGTACGGGTAAAACAATAGGAGGTACCGGCAGATTCGATCATTTGGGTATTAATTTTTATGACGGTTGCAACTATACTCTTACAAGCAACCTTAACATATATGACTTTGTAATCAACTACACAAATGCAAGCAATTACGGAACTCTTAATATAGGTTCATACTCATTGACTGTAAATGGTTCAATTCATCAGGATGGTGTTATTAATTGCAACACGGGTACTTTTATAGATAAAGCTCTTTTTGATCAGGCTTTTGATATGAGCATTTTTTATAATAATTCAGGTACTTTTATTTGGGATTTAACGGGTACATCAAGTAACGGGAGTTTCAACCTGCAGGATGATGATTTTTATAGTGTCAGACTAGCTTGTGATCCAGGGTACACTATTTCATTATCCAACATTACTGATTTAACGATGGCAAATCAGTTTATTATTGACCCCAATACCAATGTTTCTGATAATACAATTCCCATTTACATCAAAGGCGACTGGATAAATAACGGCTCATTCAGTGCGACAAGTTCAGGTACTGTTACTTTTACCGGCACTAATGCACAAAGTATCGGAGGAAATTCAACTACAACATTTAATAACCTTATAATATTAAATACTTCACCTTAGCAAATACGTCAAAAAATGTTTATATGTATTCAACAATTTTAAAAATATAAAAATATGAAAAGGAAAAAGAATTTACACGTGCATATAACTTTACTGATATGTGTGATTTTAACTTCAGCTAAAGTATATTCTACAGATTATACTTATTTGACGCCTTCATTAGCCCTGAGTAACACAAGTGGTTGTGTTACCTCAACTTATACTTTTTCTCAAAAAACACCAAATAATGTTAACGCAGCACATAACATTGATAATACCTGTACCATTACTTTTCCTGCAGGAACAGATGCAACAACTTGCACAGGCGGTACATTTTATGGGACCGCCATTGGTTCAATGACTAAAACATCAACTCAGATTTCATTCACCATTCCTATAGCTGTTGCTAAGAATACAACATTTACAATTGTATTAAATGACATTACAAATGCAAATAATAATAGCTCGCCCTGTAGTATATCCGCACAGAATGCCTCAAGCGGATTAAATACCGGTAGTTATTCATTTTCCACAACATCAGGACCATCAGCACAGGCAACCGGCTTTACATCATCTGCGATAACTTCATCATCAATGACCATAGATTGGACGCGTGGCAATGGCAGTAGTATTATTGTGGTTGCCCGTGCCGGAAGCGCTGTTAATGTTGATCCAACGGATGGCAACAGTTATAATGCAAATACAGTGTTTGGGAGCGGCAGCCAGATTGGTAGCGGAAACTATGTTGTTTATAACGGTACAGGAACTTCAGTTAATGTTACCGGATTATCTGCTTCAACAACTTATTATTACGCTATCTATGAATATAATTCTTCCGGTTATTGTTATAATCCGACCGAATTGACAGGAAATGAAACTACCAGCCCAGTTTCAACAGGAGGCGTTACTTTGAACCGACCAACTTTTGTTAAAGGTACACTTACATTAACTGATGGTAATATCTTTCGTTAACGGACCTATGAAGAAAGAAGGAAATACTGATTTTGTTTTCCCGGTAGGAAAAGGCACAAAGTGGGAGAGAATAGGTATATCTAATTTAATCACAACTTCAACTTATACAGCAGAATATTTTAATAGTGATGGAATAACAGATGGTAACTATACTTCTAATGCAATTAATGCTGATCTTACTGGTATAAGCGCTGCTGGATACTGGATGCTGGGAAAGACAAATGCCGAAGATGCATGCGGAATTACTCTTCATTGGGAAAATGCTAGTGAAAACAATATTAACGATGCTAGTCTTATAGAATTGCGGGTCGCTCACTGGAATTCCGGCAATTCAATATGGGAAGCATTTGATATTAATACCGGTTTATCAACGGGATCCACCTCCGCTACAAGTAGTGGAAGTATTACTACCAACAATACTCATTCTGATTTCAGCCCTTTTAAAATAGGTAAAAAAGTAATTCCTACTCCTATAGAATTGCTAAACTTTAATGGTGCATGTTACGATAAAAAAATAGTTTTGAATTGGAGTACAGCCTCTGAAACAAACAATGACTACTTTTTTGTTGAACGAAGTGAAGATGAATTGGAATTTAGTTCAATCGGAATAATCAGCGGCGCCGGGAACAGTAATAACATTTTGACCTATCATTTTGTTGATGAATCTCCATTTTCAGGTATCAGTTATTACAGGTTAAAGCAAACAGATTACGACGGAGCATATTCATATTCAGGTGTAGTGGCTGTTAATTGTGAAAAAGAACTGGTTAGTGAGTTCTCTGCTTATGGATTAAATTTTTAAACATAAAATTCTGAAAAATTAAAATAATAAATTCTGAAAAATTGCCATTTACCGACAGGTAAATTCATCATACCGTTAGTTATTTTATGCCAGCCTTTAGGAAGTTCCCTCTTTATTATATAATCTTTTATTCCGTACTTTAATAAATAATTGGTGCTATATACGATTACTAAAGATTATGGAAAACATAAAAACACTTTCAATATTAGGCATTAGCTTGATAATGTCCTTTTCAGTAATTTCTCAAGAAGAGCGATCCTCTGGAAAAAGCCCCCGGGAATCAAAAAAATTTAGTATCGGAACCGAGCTTCAATATATTGATGATGAGAGCTGCAAAGAAATATCTTTTATTGTCGGTAATGTATATACGCGAGACAATGCACAACCGCTTATATCGTTGCTTATTAAGAACAATTGGGTATTATCATGCGACTTCGATTATGTTGAAGGCTTATGCTCGGTCAAAGCGAAAGTGAATGCATCAAAAAAAGATATTATTAATATTCTTGGTTCAAATGGATATAAAATCAGTAATTATTCTGAAAAGGTAAACCTGGTTGTAAGTTCATCGAATATATCTAATATCGAAAAGCGGAACCAGGAATTTGTAAGACGTCATCCCGAACGTTATAAACGTGTTGAATACGTCAGGAAAAGCGGTGAAAAAAACGATGAAGGGGAGGTTGGTTTAAAAGTATCAGAAATTAAAGTAACCGGACAGCAAAATAAAATTTCAGATACAGAAAGACTAAAGCATCTTCAAAAGTTTAAGGAAATTTATGACAAGGAAACCGTCAGATAATCGTTTAAATATGAAGAAGATTATCATATCATTAGTATTTGCACTGATTGCATACTTCGACCTCTCTGCCTGTGAATATACATTGGAATGTTGGGATGCGTGGGGAGACGGCTGGAACGGCGGATATATGGAAGTTTACATTAATGGTTCGTACCAGGGGGACGCTTATGCCGATGGTATTGGAACTATATGGACAATCACGGCCAATCAGGGTGATTTGCTGGAGTTTTATTATGTTTCCGGCTCTTATGAAGATGAGAATGAGTGGTATCTTTATAATTCTTCAGGTACTTTGATTGCAGGCGACGGTCCATACCCTAATACAGGCTGGGTGCTTTGGCATACGGTAAACTGCGGGAGCATAGCGCCATCTATAGCCGGTGATTGTTCCGATGCGTTAAATGTATGTACCGACCTCGGCTTTCAGATTGATGCCAACGGATACGGCTCAATAAATGAAATACCACCTTTGGGTTCGTTGGGAAATCCGCTTAATAACAATCCGGGCGGCAGCGGTAACGAAGGATGTCTGCAAATAGGCGAAAGTAACAGTACCTGGATGATTGTAAATATTGCCGGCGATGGCAACCTGGAGTTTAATTTCGGCGGCTCTTCCCAGTCAGGATATTACGACTGGATAATGTATCCTTATGATGAAAATTCATGTACAAATATTCCGGCAAATCTTGTCGCTCCTGTAAGATGTAATTGGAATGCGGTTAGTTATGGCGGTACAGGGCTTGCAGCTACGACCCCTCCGGGTGGTAATTCCGGAAATTTCGAACCCCCTTTGCCTGTAGTTTGCGGAGAACAATATATAATCTGCTTTTCAAATTACAGCTCGGCAGTAACTAATGTACCGCTGCAGTTTTCAGGTTCCGCCTCGGTTGCTTGCTTACCACTGTCGTGTGCAGGAACTTCTTCTTGTAACTCGTCACCGGGCGATCCCATATATCAGGACTGCATGAATGCAATCCCTGTTTGCCAGGATTATTTTTGTCAGGAAAGCTCATACTCAGGAAGCGGTTCTATTCAGAATGAAATCAATCCTGCAAGTTCTTGTTTATCCGGCGGCGAACTGAATGATGTTTGGTACATATTTACAATTTTGCAGTCGGGAAATTTGCATTTTGAAATAACTCCAAACGACCTTGCCGACGACTATGATTGGGCTTTATATAATCTGACCGATGCATCCTGCGGGGATATATATACCAATCCTTCTCTGGAGGAAAGCTGCAATTATAGTTCTACACCGGGAGTTACAGGCGCTGACGGAAGCAGTACATTTAATTCGCAGCCAGCTTCGGGCTCACCGGGTAATGCAGCATTACCGGTATATGCCGGAGAAACTTATGTGCTGAACATAAGCAACTATTCCAGTTCTCAATCAGGTTATGAACTGGATTTTTCACAATCAACAGCAACTATCTTTGATAATGTCCCTCCTTCATTAAGCACCATCACTTCGGCACCAACCTGCGGTGCCAACCAAATCACTTTTCAGTTCAGTGAAAATGTGTTATGCAGCACTGTTCAGAATTGTGATTTTTCAATTACAGGACCCGGCGGTCCATACGCACTGTCTGGAGTCGCCGGTCTATCCTGTTCTTCAGGAGGTATGCAAGAAGATGTTTTTTCAATAAACATCAATCCGCCGGTTACAGTCAACGGAAGCTACAACCTGAATCTTGTGCCGGGTTGCGGATTCGTCGAAGACCTTTGTGGAAATGTGGCTACTGCCGGAAGTTTATCTTTTACAATCACTGCACTTACAAGCTCCGCAACATCCTCACAAATTAATTGTTTCGGGAGTTGTAACGGCGATGCTACTGTTACAGCTTCAAACGGGACACCACCTTATGATTATTACTGGGAAGACAACAACGGTACTATAGTTAGTAATATTAATAATTCATCTGCTGTACAAAATACCGTCACAAATTTATGTGCAGGTGTATATTCAGTAACAATCACCGACAACTTAGGATGTTCATCACAAAGTACAACGAGTATTTCTGAACCGCCGCAATTATCAATAACACTTACATCAACCGCCGAATCATGCGGAGCATCCGATGGAACGATTACCGCCGTAGTATCGGGTGGAACCGGTCTCTATGATTTTAATATATTGCCAAATGGAAACAATATATACAATCAAAATTCGCCATATACCTTCACTAATCTCAATGCAGGATCATATTCTGTTACAGTTACTGATGAAAATAACTGTACTGCCTCCGGAAATATTTCAATTAACAGCGGAGGAAATGTTACGGCAGGATTTACATACAGCGGTAACCAATGCTATACGCCCGGTAATAATATTATTAGTTTTACAAGCGCTTCAACCGGCGGAACAAATTATTCATGGGATTTTAACGGCGATGGATATGTTGACAACAATACAACTAATCCATCATGGCTTTTTACTACTCCGGGTTCTTATAATGTCAGTCTTACCGTTACTAATGGTCAGTGTTCCGATATCGAAACAATTAATGTATTAATATATGATGGGATAACTCTGATTTCAAGTTTTTCAAATTCAACCTGCGGTGTGTCAAATGGTTCGGCTTCAGTGAGCGTTGTCAATGGAACATCAGGCTATTTTTATGATTGGATGCCCAATGGATTTACAGGTGATGGAACAAGCACATATTCAAATCTGCCGCCAGGAAATTATTTGGTCACTGTTACCGATATTAATTCATGCACCGCGTCAACCAATATTATTGTTGGGAATCAAGATGGAATGAACGTTTCTGTTTCATCAACCGATGTAAGCTGTTCCGGTGTCGCAAATGGCACCGTTACAGTTTCGATTTCAAACGGAACCCCTGTTTATTCATATTCGTGGTTGCAAGGCACTAATTCGGATTCAAATACTACCGGTTCGAATGTTTTTAGTCTGACCGGTTTAAATACAGGAACAATATATATTACGGTTACTGATGCCAATAACTGTTCATATTTTGGCTCCGCTATAATTAATCAGGCGGAAAATCTATCATTGACAGCCAATGTAAATAATATATCATGTTATGGAAATTCTGATGGCATGGCTTGGGTAAGCATTATTAACGGCATTCCTCCTTTTAATTATTTATGGCTCAACAGTGCAGGCGATATTATTTCTACGCAGGAATATGCTCTAAACATGCCCGCCGGTATTTTTGGATTGACCATTACTGACTCTACGGGCTGCACGAGTTCGCAAACTATCATTCTTAGTTACCGATGGAAATAATTGTCAGTAGCAACCAACCGGTGTTCAGGTAATGGTTATGTCAACATTTAATATTGAGATAATTGCTGAAGATACTGTCATTTGTCAGGGAGAATCAACAAAGTTGACAGCTTTCTGCACAAGCTCGCAATATGGTACACAATATTATATGTGGAATACAGGGGAAATAACCTCTGAAATATCTGTCATGCCGGATAATAACAGTTCTTATGTTGTAGTCGCTGCCGATAATTGTTTAATCCCTGACACGGCAGTGATATATATAGATGTATTACCGGCACCGGTGATTGATATCAGAGCTGACCGTATCAATGGTTGTGCGCCTGTGCTAGTCAAATTTTCGAATATTCACCAGGATAACATGATATATGAATGGAATTTCGACGATATTCCGTCAGGGCAAAATAATACATCGCAATTACAAAACCCTGAACATTTATTTGAAAATTCCGGTAATTATGATATTACGTTATCGGTCACTTCTCTTGAAAATGATTGTCAGAATAAACATACATTTAATAATTATATCAGAGTTTTTGCAAATCCTGAAGCCGATTTCATCATTTCTTCTGAAGTAACAAGCCTGTTCGACGCGGAAGTTTCATTCTTCGATTTATCTGCCGATAATGTTACATTCTGGAGCTGGAGCTTTGGCGATGGCGGTTATTCATATTATCAAAATCCTTCACACATTTATAAAACCGCCGATACATTTACAGTAAATCTTGTAGTATCAACTTCTGAATATTGTCACGACACTTTGTCTAAGACAGTAATAATAAAACCTGAACATACCTTGTATTGGCCCACTGCGTTTCTCCCAAAACCCGGTGATGCAAACGATGATAATGCATATTTTACGCCAATCGGGACAAATGTCGGCGATTGTGATGATTGTTATAAATTATATATATATGACCGTTGGGGGCAGAAAGTATTTGAAACAAAAGAATTTTACGGTAACAATCCTTCTGATAATAATCGCTGGAATGGGAGATATTACAATAAAGGACAGATGGTTCCTGTCGGCGTATATACATGGTATATAGAATATAAGGATGTTAATAATATATCACATCATAATACAGGCGCTATAACTATAATCAGGTAGCGTAATCTGCGTTTTTTTTAAAATTGAAAATTTTCAGGCAGTGGCAGCAGTATATACGGTTAATGACGGCGCACATGGAGATTTTATCGCACGATCATTGAAAGAAAAAATTTATTTATATTTGACGCAGATAAATTAACAAATGGCATATATATAACTAATATTTGAAAATCAAAATAATATTATTGAACAAGTAAAAATAGGCTAAATATTATTTTGAAGTGCTGGAAAAAAGTTATTAACATTGCTATTGAATATTGGCGTACTCACCCCCTCGGTCCCCCTCTCTACGAGTAGAGAGGGGGATGATACTAACGTGTTATAGTAGAATTAATAGAGTTATGAAGAACAGAATTTATTAAGGGGAATTGAGAGAATCGCCACATTAGGAGCACTTTTTAATATATAGAGAGTTGGAGTCTCAATGACAAAAAAAATTTGTAACCGTTCACGGGGTTAATAAATATATTATTCATGCCGATTTGATTGATTACCAGATATTTAACAAATTCAATTAAAAAATAATTTGTGAAAATCTGTGTAATCTGTGG
>JACQWN010000290.1 GCA_016209245.1 Bacteroidia bacterium | reverse complement strand
TTCTGAAGCTAAAATTACACCGATCAGTAAAGGCAAAGCCATACCTATATCGCCAAATGCACCGGATAATTCGTTTCTGTCAAATCGGAAATTACCTGTTTTCATTTAATTTCATTTAGTTTGACAACCGTCAGCCCTATTGGATTAGGTCTAACAGGCGACCTTGTCGAAAAAACGCCATGTTCAATATCATCTAAAAATGGCTTTACTGTTAATTAAAAATGCTCAACCAAATGCAAATGATAAAGTAAAATGATATGCGAAAAACCTTCTAAATCTTTCAATCCGCTATCAAATTCATCAAATATTTTGATAGTGGCTTTTATTCTATTTGCTCCGATATTTTGCACAGGTATATTTTCCGGAGTTATGAATGGAGTAAAAATAATCCCTATTGCTTTATAGCAAATTTGTTTTTCCATCTATTCAATTCTACATTCCAAATTTCGCAGAGGGGAGGCCGCATTTTTCCTCAACCCCGCCCTGAAGGACGGGGCTATTGAAATATATTCTAACCTGATTTATGAATAATTCAGGCTATATGTTTTTTATCAATACTCTTCTAAATCATTGACAAAATTATCCAATTTTTTCAAATTTTGTATTATATTCTTTAGCAAGATTTATATAAAGTTGCTTTCCATAAGTCTAGAATTCCTTGTGTTTTTTCATTGTGTTTCCAATAATTTTGTATGGAACTCCTGCTACGATTTTTTCATCCGGTACTTCTTCATCTTTATGAATTACGCAACCTTCGGCGACAATACTCCACTTTCCGATTACAGCATCAAAGCCGATAACTGCACCTATTCCTATAACCGCAAAAGATTTTATCAGTTTCCCGTGCACCAAAGCGCCGTGACCTATTGTAACTTTTTTCTCTATTTTAAGCAATCCATCCGGTCTGATATGCAAGACTGCATTTTCTTCAATGGCAGTTCCATCACCGATACTGATAGAGCCATAGTCACCCCTTAAAATAGCGCCATGACCGATATAACAATTATTGCCGATTTTTACATCCCCTATTACTCTGGCAGAATCACTGATAAAACAGTCTTTACCTATTTGGGGAATTCTATTTCCATATTTGTATATCGCCATACTTTCTATAATATTTTCGATTAGATATTAATTTGTAACTACTCAGTAGCCCCAGAAATTCCCGCCACAAAGGCACTAAGGCACAAAGTTTCACGAAGAAATACAACTTATAAGATTATTCGTTTTATTCCATTTTTAATGAGTGGAACATTAAAGTTTATCAAATAGCCAAGTCGCTTTCCAGTCAGTTTTAAATGACTTAATAATTGCGCTTCCCAAACAGGATTAACTGTTTCTAATGCTTTCAGTTCGCAAATTACCAAATCATTTACCATAACATCAATGCGTAATCCTTCACTAAATACAATACCATCAAATACTATGGGTATGTCTAATTGCCGTTTTACAATACAACCATCTTTAGTAAGAATATGACAAAAACAAACTTCATATACTTTTTCAAGCAGACCAGGTCCTAATGCTTTATGTACTTCATATGAAGCATTTACAATCAATTTACCTGTTCTTTCTTCTTCGTCAGATAAAGGTTTAAAGTTTTCTTTGTGCATCTTCGTGTCTTTGTGCCTTAGTGGCATGAATTTGTATTGTTTTTATCACCCTGCTGAGTAGTTACAGTAATTTTAATTACTACAAAACGTACTCATCTTTTTAGTGCGTATCAAATGTTCTTTCTGTTACTTTATTAGCTGTTAACCAGCCTGGACTTTGAGTGAGATGTACAGGCATTTCAAAACCCTGTTCACCTCTCATTCCTGTTTTTTGTTTACCGCCTTCATTATCAATTTTGGTTTTATCACATAAATAATAGTGTCTTCCTATAAATAGAGGGCATTCTTTGCAAAACTTTCTTGAAAAGGGACACACCATTTTTGTTTTAGCCATAGTTCAAATATACTTTTTCACCAAAGCATAAAAATTTTCTTGTTCCATAACCATTTTCAATTACATTCAAAACTCTTTCATCGTTTTTTTCGAATACTGACCCAAAAATCCCTTTAATATTTTTATATAAAAATATATCTCTGTTCATAATAGAAGATGGTCCTAAAAGAAATATATCACAGTTTTTACCTGTATTGTTCACAATATTCATAAATGAATTATTAAAAACAGTTGTTGAAGAAAGTATTACGGCGTTTGCTTTATTGATATAATCTGTTTTATCTTCCATTGAAATAAGCTCACTGTCTTCTTTGAGCATATCAAAAACTGATATTTTAATTTTATTTTTTCTAAAGTTTTCTAAAAGTGGTCTGAAAAGACCGAGCATTACTACATTTTCATAAGTTTTAAAATTAATTTCGTCAAAAATATCACCGGTTTTATGATAATTATTAGAATAGTTCAGCGATGCGTTATAATAAGCATTTATTATTATTCTATGATTGATATTGGATAAGTCAATTTTTTTCAAATCTTCTTTTTTCAGTTCTACTCTGTTCAAAAGATTTGCACAAACGCCGATATTACCATTTTTTAATATTACAGTGGAATATTTTTTTCCAGTAACAATTCTTTTAATATTTGAAATGTCAAAACCAAATTTCTTAATAAAATGACCTAATGGTTCATCCATATATTTTATTTAAAATGACTATCTGGAATTTTACCCGAAATAATGTAGCTTCTCAATATCCACAGGTAATTGTCAATAAAAAAGGTTAAAGCCCCAAGATTAAAGGTTAAAGGAAAAAGAAGAAAAATGATTCCAACCTTTTACCTTTTACCTTTTACCTTTTACCTTTTACCTTCGTGATTCCCTTGTCCCTTATGTTGTTCGTGTTGCGCACAACTTTCTCCGCTGTCGTTAATTTTACCTTCAACATAGAGTTTAACTATTTCAGCGGCATTTCCTGAACAACCCCTTACGACTTCTATTCCGGAATTATTCAGGACATTTATTGCGCCTCCGCCAATACCGCCTGCCAACATTATTGTTACTCCGTTTTCGGCTAATACGCTTGCAATATTCGATTGGCAACCGCATCCTTGCTCTGATTTAATGGTTTGTACATCGACAATTTCGCCTTTTTCTGTTATAGTGTAAACACTATAAAACTCACAATGACCGAAATGGTCGTCCACTTGGTTACTTTTTGTAACCGGTACTGCAATTTTCATTTTTACCTCCTTTATTTATTAACATTTTTATAACTGCCATCGCGTTTACGTAAACGCAAACGTGTCTGGTGACAGGTTGAGTTACTCTGATTTTTTTCATTATCAGCTTGGTTTTGTTCTTGTCCATGACGGTGTCTGTGTTTGTTCCCGCCATTACCTTTGCCTTGA